>CADBRK010000161.1 GCA_902797065.1 uncultured Ruminococcus sp. | reverse complement strand
TATATCGAGATACCGAAGCTTATAAGATAAAACGAAACCCATGACAGGAATCACACCTTGTCATGGGCTTATTCTTTCAGCGCACCTGAATATTCGGATTTTTCAGAGTAAGGAATGTTTTTATCTCTGCCCATTCGTTACGCCTTCCGCGGTATTCGCACATATGGTATCTCTTGCCGTTTACATCGACCGCAAAATAGTCGGTAGTATCTGTTGTTGTTGCTCCGGTATCGCTGTCCGTATCGGTAGTCGTTACGGTGTCGATATATGCTTTTTGGATCTCACTGTAAAAGAAGATATATCCGCAGTTTCTGGCGATCATACAGTTATATCCGAGTATCACATCGCCGCCGCACTTCTTTACGCCCTGCGAGAAATCATTGAGCACAAGTTCAAGCACGTTGTTTTTTATGAAATATTCGATCCTTTTGTTAAAAAAACGCTTGGGCTTGATAAATATATTTCTGTACAGCAGAACAAGCAGAAATATCAGAACCACGGCAAGAATAAGTGCATTCCTGTCTTTGGGGCTTTCGGCAAGATTCATATTATCAAGCATAACAAACCCGAAAACATAAAATCCGAAAAACAAGACTGTCAATCCTATAGTGCCGAAAAAGCTTTTGACCTTGCTGCCGAGGCAGTATTTTCTCAATTCATTCATATTGATCCCTCCCGTAATCATTATACATGAAACACGTGGATTTTACAATAACCAAAACAAATTTCCCCCGAGAATATCACCGATACTTCGGGGGAAGATTTTTACTTGAATTCTGCTTTTTGCTCCGTTACTTTTTCAAAGCTGTCAAGATATGTATTTACTACCTCTGCCTTGAAAACATCTTCATCAACGTAGATATATTTTCCGTAATTTACCATATCGGCTTTATACTGTATTTCGCCGTCCTTTTTTTTTACGATGTCAAACACGTAAAAATAAATAATCCTGTCTTTATCGTTGTGTTTTGTTTTTTCGCCATATGTATACGAAACGTTATTGAGGTTTACGGTTGCAGTGATAAACAAACCGTTTTCTTTCATTCCGCTGCCGTAGCGTCTCTCCAAGCCGTCTTTCAAAACAAAGAAATACTCGTTTTGATATGTAAAATCACTTATGCTTTCCATATACTCTCGATAAACACTTTTGCCCTCGGCATTTTTATAACAAATATCATATCCGTTGGAATACGACTCGAATTTCGACTCATAGAGATCATTGCACTGGTTCACGATCTTCTGCATTGTTGCTTCGTCAATATCATCAACACTGCGGATATACTCGTCTACTTTTTCACACGTAACGGTAGTTGAAGTTGCAGTAAGTTCGTAACCGTCTTTTTCAAAAGAATAGGGAGCGTCGGCAATAATATTGATGGTCTGCCCCTTCTTTATATTGTAAACGTAATTCGTATCAGTATGATAATTTACCTTTGAAAGCGGGTTGCTATCGGGCAGTGTGTTCCTTATCTGAATACATGCGTGCGGAGAAATATCCGTAAAGTCTATGTAAATGCCCTCTCCGCTCTCTATGTTGAATACCGTCTCGTCAAACGGGTCGATCTTGGTAACTTCTTTTAATCCCGAAACGGTAAATGTCTGATTTTGAATACCTGTAAACTTAATCCCGATTTTCTTCGCCTTTTCGTTATCCGCAGAGATTCTCAGAGTAACCGTATCACCGTTCGATAATTCGCTGTCTTTATCCAGTTCGAGCTTTACGGACGATTCTATCTTTTCCACCATATTCAGCTTGGCAAAAACCGATTCATCGTCGGCGTCACCGATTATTATATCTTCAATAGCAGAATCGAGATTCCCTCTGATGATACTTGCCGTTCCTTTACCGTCCAGCCCGTTAAATTCCACATTGACGTACTCCGGAATGTTGATCTCCTGTTCTCCGCATGCAGTCAGCATAAAAACACAAATCACCGCAGCCGCCAATAAAAAAGCCGATTTCCAAATCCTCATACTATATTCCTCCCGATGTTTTTTATCCATAGCAAAAACAAATAATATATGTATCTTGTTAAGAGTACAATATTACATTAACTTTGTCAACAAAAAACGATTTATCTCGTTTTATAATCATATGAAGCGAACATTGCGGTTTCGCGTTTGCCTTTGCATGGATTTTTATTTAATATAGTATATAATAGCAAAAAAACTATTAGGATGATTGTATGGCTTTCCAGGATAAACTTCGGCTGCTGTTGGAATACAATAATATAACACAAAAAAAGCTTGCAGAGGACCTGCATGTCGCGTCGTCAACCATGGGCGGATATGCAAGGGGAGTAAGTGAACCCGATTTTGAAATGCTCAAAAAAATAGCAGACTACTTTTCTGTATCAACAGATTATCTGTTGGATTATTCGCAATCATCAGGCCGGGAAAATACTAAAGAAAAAGCAAAAATGATGGACGAAGAACTGCTGAAAATTTTTCATTCAATGAATATGTCGCAGCGAATCATTTACATAAATCAAGGGAAAGTGTTTGCAGATTATAATAAGAAAATGAAAGAAAAAAAGAAGAAAAAGGGAGATGAGCAGTAAATCCCGGCACTTTGTTATCTTTATGTTGCAAAGTTTACATTTCTGTAGTATAATAGCATATACAAACGATTTACGGAAAGGTCGGATGTAATATGTTTGGAAGAACCGCCGCAAAAAAGACGATCGTCTTTTGTTTGCTTATAATAATATCTTTATCGTTATCATTTTCGGGGTGTTGGAATAATATCGTTATCGAAGAAGAAACGCCCGATACTCCCGAACCGGATAAGCTTTATATCGTTGCAGCGGCATTTGCTCCTTTTGATTTCTGCCGACGGATAGCAGGAGACAAGGCGGAAGTCGATATTCTGATAGGCCCCGGGGAGGACAGCCACAGCTATACGCCAACCGATGAAGATATTGAGAAAATACGTTCCGCAGATATATTTGTATATACGGGTACGGAACAGCAGCTTGATAAAATGCTCGGTACGCCAGACAATGCGGAAAGACAGACTATAGATATATCGGGTCTTACTTCGCTGCTTGAAAATACCGTTCCCGATGATACGAAATACGCTTTTGAAACGGACGATACTGCTGTGCGCATTCCGAAATATGACGAGCACGTGTGGACATCTATCGACAATGCCGAGATCATATGCCAGGAGATCGCAGACGTTTTGTGTGACATAGACGAGAAAAACAGCGAGTATTACAGAAGCAACTGCGAGGTGTACCTCTCGGAGCTGTCATCTCTGAAACGCAATATCCGCAGGATAGTTTCATCTGCGGAGAGAAAAACAATTATCACGGCAGGCAGATATTCCATGAGGTATTTTGCCGAGGAATTCGGACTTGAAGTGTTTGCGGCATACCCCGATTGTACAAAGCCGTACGGAACATATCCCGAAGCGGTTAGGTTCATTTCGGATATGGCTGTACAGGAGAGTATACCTGTTGTTTTTTATGACGAAACGGGGGATAAGAGTACTGCGCAGAAAATTGTTGACGGAACGGATAAAGAGATCGTCAAATTTTACTCATGCCATAACATCTCCATGGAAGACTATATAAACAATGCGACGTACATCGAGCTTATGACGAGAAATGCGGAAGCTCTCGAAAAGGCTCTGAATTGACCGATTTGTAAAAGAAAATGAAAACAGCACCCTCTGTCCCTGGCGGATAGGGGGTGCTGCCGATTTGTAGATTATGCCTGCTGCGGAGCGGCAAATATGTCATTGAAACACATCATCTGCTTGTTATTGTTGTAATCCCAGCTGTGGTATGAGCCGCCCTCGCAGAAATCGCAGTCCTTGCAGTTCTTGCACTTATCGTTTTTATCGGACAACGGCTTGCGGAATATATCGAACTTATTGAACCATACGTCGGTGAAATCGTCGCGCAGGATATTACCCTGTATTGTTTCGGGTCTGCGCTCAATGTCAAGACATGCGCCTATGTCGCCGTTCGCCATAACGCTTGCTACGTATATTCCCGCATTGCAGAGGAAATACCAATCTCTGACTTCACGCTCGTAATCGAGCCCGAGGAAGTGCGTACAGCCGTATGAGAGGGGGAAGCCTTCTTCTCTTTTTGTTTTGATAAAGTCAAACAACCGCCTGTAGTCGTCGCCGTCTAAAGTATAATCTTTAAGTTCCAACGCTCTGCCGATCGGTTCGATCCCCGTTAAGCGCCAGGAGTCCAGGTCAATGTCACACATGAGGTCAAACATTTCGTCAAGCTGAGAGATATTCTTCTTTGTGACAACCGTCGTGATCTGTACATTTTGGAAATCACGTTCCAGGAGATTCTTAACGCCCTCAATAGAGGCTTTGAAGCCGCCTTTTCTTCTGCGGAATGCGTCGTGCGTATCTTCGAGTCCGTCTAAGCTTATAGAGATCGTTTTCATGCCGGCTTCTTCGAGCTTGCGCGCAATTTCTTTTGTGATAAGCGTGCCGTTGCTTGTCATGCCCCAGTTAAAGCCCAGCTCGTTGGCATAGTCCATGATCTCAAAGAATTCTTTCCTCAGAAGCGGTTCGCCGCCTGTTATGCAAAGCATGGGCTTTTTCGGAAAATCTCTCTTTATTTTGTCAAGAAAAGCTTTGTACTGCTCCACACTGAGTTCATCGGACTTCACATCTCCGCAGCGGCTGCCGCAGTGCAGACAGTTTTCGTTGCACTTCATCGTAAGCTCCAGAAACAGATATTTGAGTATCGGTTCTTTTCTGAGCTTCTGCCTGTAGTCGTGAAGCATTTTCAGGTGTTCGGTTTTTTTTGATCTGTCCATATAGATACCTTATTCCTCATCGTAGTATATCCCGAAAATCTCGGGCGGTCCGTACAAAGGTTCGTTCTCGTTATATTCTGTACTGAATTCTTGTTCTTCTTCAATCTCCGTATAAGGATCGGGGCGTTCGCTCTCAAATATCTCGGGCGGACCGTACAGACATACATCGGAATTATAATAGGGATCGTATTCCGAGTAATACTCGCTCTCGGTATCGTTTTGGTTATTATTCGTATCGGACGTTACCGCACTGCTGCTGTTTTCATCGGACTTAGACTGAACGGTTTCGCTGCTGCTTGTTTCGGCTTTTGAGTGAACAGACTCGCTGCTGCTTGTTTCGGCCTTTGACTGAACGGATTCGCTGTGTGTTTCGGGCTGTGACTGTACATTGTCGTTGTTCTTCTGTACGGTACTGCTGTCGGCGCTTTTCTTGGACGAAGTAGTTTTATCCGTATCGGTGGCTTTTGACGATGCGCTGTCGGAGTCGCTGTCCTTTTTATCGGTATCTGTCTGAGTATCGGAATCTGTTGACGTATCCTTAGAGGAGCTTGCACTGCTGCTTGATGCAGCGTCGTTAGTTTCCTTGGCTGAATAGACCGAGGAAGTATCCGAACTTGCCGGAGTATCGGTTTTCGGGCCGCATGCGCCCAGAGTAGTAACGGCTGCTGCGGCGGCAACAAAAGCGGCTGCACGTCTGAATCGTTTTCTTTTATCCATAATCATCCTTCTTTCTCGGTGGTCTCATATATTAGACACGGTTAATGCCGATTTTTCGCAGTGATTACGTAAATTTTTTCGGATTTAATTGTTGGCTGTGGCTTCTGAAAGTATGTCGGCAGCGGGTGTATCGTCGGTTTCGGCATTGTCATTATTGTCGGTAATGCCCGGGATATGATCGTTATGCGTATAAGCCGCACCGTCATACGGAGCAGGGCCGTACATACAAGCGCACAAGCTTAACGAAGCAACCG
>CADBRK010000160.1 GCA_902797065.1 uncultured Ruminococcus sp. | reverse complement strand
CTGCCGGCTCGGTCGGTGCTGTTGCCTTGCGGCAACGTCTGCCACTGGCAGACCGCACCCTCTGTAGGCGGCGGGTTCCATACGTCTGTCGGTGGTGGGTTTAAATCCCCCACCGACGCCCGGAGGAGCTTAGCTCCTTGTTTAATTACCCTGATGCTGCCGTTTTAACGTCAGCGTACTATATTTTACTACAAAGGGAGAAAAAAATCAACACCTTTTCGTTAAAATATCTATACAAATGCGTTTTTTTACTCTTGTAATTAACAATATTGCTGTCAAATAATTTTTCTGCACAAAAAAAGCGGAGAACACATGAAAATGTCTCCGTCCTTTTTTGTACTGCCTTCGATCAATCAGCCGAGATTAAAAGGAAGCTTTCCGCCAAGCTTTCCTGCGATTCCGCCCTTGACCTTCTCAAGTATACCGTCGTAAATTTTTGCGCACTCAGCTTCGGGCATTTTTGTTTCCTTTGCAATAAGCTTTACTGCTTCTTCCTTGCTTGAAAGTGCTTTGAGAATGTCGGGATTGCTTTTCAGCTTGTCGATCATTTGTGTGATCTGCTCGTTCATCTTTTCACCGCCTTTCCGTTATCATACTATCTTCTTGTAACAGTCCTCTGCAATTTTATTTATATCTTCTGCCTCGAACGAAACTCCGTTCCATATAGTCTGCGCAGCCGCAGCCTGATAAACAAGCATAGTCATTCCCGTTATGGCTTTTTTGCCGAGCGATTTTGCTTTTTTTACAAACAGCGTTTCATACGGATTATACACCGCGTCAAAGACAAACGCCGACTTTCCAATAACAGTATCATTGATCGGACATGCGCCGATATTCGGGTACATACCGACAGGCGACGCATTGATAAGCAGATCGCTCTCGCCGTCAAACTTCTGTGTTTCAAACACTTCCGCTGTACCGCTGCCGTACCTCTCGTTAATGCTCTCGGAAAAATCTCTTGCACGGTCAGCTGCGCTTTCCGTCTCGAGTATGTTAATATGCTCCGCTCCGTTTGCAAGGCACGAATTAACAAAAACTCTGCCTACTCCGCCGCAGCCTATGACGGTTACGTTCCTGCCGATAGGGATACCTGCGGCTTTCAGGGCATTGCAGAATCCGATACCGTCTGTTGTGTACCCGCAGGTTTTGCCCGACGGAGATACCGAGATCGTATTCACCGAACCGTAAAGCGATGCCGTACTGTCCGTTTCGTCAAGGAACGGGATCACCGCCTGTTTGTAGGGTATGGTAATATTCAGACCGTCAACCTCTGTCAGCAGCTTTTTAAATGACGTGTCAAACTCCTCGGGTGTAATATGGTATATTCCGTACTCGCCCTCGATACCCGCAAGCTCCATCAGCCTTGAATGTATAAACGGCGACAGTGTATGCCCTATCGGGTGACCTACTACTCCGTAATGTTTTATGCTCATTCGGCTTACCTCTTTCCAAACATTGAATTATTACTGCCGTAAATCTTATTTCATAAGATATACCATAACTGCCTTCTGAGCATGAAGTCTGTTTTCGGCCTCATCGAATATCTCGTCTGAGTGGCCTTCAAAAACATCTGCCGTTATTTCTTCTCCCCTATGTGCAGGCAGACAATGCAGTACCATAGCGTCGCTGTTGGCAGCTGTCATAAGCTCCTCGTTTACCTGATAGCCTTCGAATGCCTTTGCTCTCTCTTTTGCTTCTGCCTCCTGACCCATTGAAGCCCACACGTCGGTGATAACAACATCTGCGCCGACTGCGGCGTCCTTCGGCGTTCTGAACATAGCAAATTTGTCGCCGAACTCTTTGGTGAATTCAAGAACGCTGTCGTCCGGCTCGTAACCCTCGGGACATGCAACGGATATAGACATACCCGACTTCAATGCTCCTACGATAAGCGAGTTCATCATGTTGTTGCCGTCACCGATAAAGCACATCTTCAAGCCGGAAAGCTTGCCTTTTCTCTCTCTTATCGTCATCAGGTCTGCAAGCACCTGGCAGGGATGGCAAAAATCAGTCAAGCCGTTTATTATCGGGATCGAGCCGTACTCTGCAAGAGACTCGACCTCCTCCTGCTTGAAGGTCCTTATCATAATGCCGTCAAGGTAGCGCGACAATACTCTTGCGGTATCCTCTACCGGCTCGCCCCTGCCGATCTGCAGATCGTTGCTTGAAAGGAACAGCGCCTTTCCTCCGAGCTGGAACATACCTACCTCAAAGCTTACTCTTGTTCTTGTACTTGCCTTCTCGAATATCATACCGAGAGTTTTGCCTGCAAGATAATTCTTTGCAATACCGTGCTTCTGCTCATATTTGAGCTGATCCGCAAGGTTGAGCACCTCCTGAATGTCCTCGCTCGTCCAGTCAAGAAGCTTTAGTAAATGTTTCACTTTATATCTTCCTTTCATTCTCGCCGGCAGAAGAATTATCCTCTGCCGACTTTTTTTATTTATTTTTCTTCTTTCTTCCTTGTTTCCGAAATTGACTTTTCAAGAATTTCAAGGCCTTCGTCGAGATCAAACTCGTCTATGTTGAGCGGCGGCAGCAGTCTGATAAGGTTCTTCGCTGTGAGAACAAGCAAACCGTTCTCGGCGCACCTGAGCATAACGTCCTTTGCGTTGTCGTCTTCAAGTTCAATGCCTATCATCATACCCATACCGCGTACACTCTTCACACCGTCCATATGCGATACACGTTCTCTGATATACCCGCCCTTTTCTCTAACTTTTTCAAGGAACGCATCATCTGATACCGTATCGAGTATAACCATAGCACCTGCGCATGCTATGGGGTTGCCGCCGAATGTTGTGCCGTTCGAACCGGTTGTCATAATATCGGCAAGATCCTCGCTGCACATACAAGCCGACAGCGGCAGTCCTCCTCCGAGCGCCTTAGCCGCAGTGATAACATCCGGTTTGATTCCGAAGTTCTCGTAACAGAACAGCTTTCCTGTTCTGCCCATACCCGTCTGTATCTCGTCGACTATGAGAAGTATCTTTTTCTCCCTGCAGAACGCTGCAAGCTCACTTACGAAATCCTTATCCAGCGGATTAACGCCGCCCTCGCCCTGAACAAGTTCGATCATAACGGCGCACGTATCGTCGCTGACCTTAGCCTTTACGCTTTCCATATCATTAGCTTTTGCGTAGTCAAAGCCCTCGGTAAACGGATCGAAGTCCTTATGGAATCCGTCCTGACCCGTAGCCGAAAGTGTTGTTATCGTTCTTCCGTGGAAGGAATTTTCAAGCGTTACGATGCGGGTCTTCCCTCTTCCGAGCTTATCGTTGCCGTACTTTCTGGCGATCTTTATAGCGCACTCGTTAGCCTCTGCGCCGGAATTTGCAAAGAACACCTTGTTGAAGCCTGTCTTCATGCAAAGCAGCTCCGCAAGCTGGATCTGTGTTGTGTTGTAATAGAGATTCGACATATGCGTAAGCTTGTATGTCTGCTTCTCGACAGCCTTGCTCCACTTGAAATCGGAATATCCGAGAGCATTAACACCGATACCCGATGTAAAGTCGATATATCTCTTATCGTCTATATCCCACGCTTCCGAGCCGTAACCCTTCTCTATAGCCACGGGGACTCTGCTGTAGACGTGCATCATATTCTGTTCTTCGGTTTCTTTTACTATATCAAACAGAGTAAGATCGTCTTCATCTTTTTCCGGTGTTTCGGTTGTTTCGGCCTTTTCTGATGTATCGGATTCTTCGGATTTTTTGTCTTCGGATGTCTCTTTCTTTTCTTGTTTATCTTTATCGTCGGGCATCTTCTCGTTATTGCTCTGAACCTTCATAGCTGCGAGGTAGATAAGCAGCATAAACAAGCAAAGTCCGCTTACAAAAAATCCGTAGATCACTCCGGGAGTATGATAATTAAATCTGATCGTATTATCTGTATTCGCAGGAACCCTTACAGCCATAAATCCGTAGTCGTATATTTTGATCTCGGCAGGTTCTCCGTTAACCGTTACGCTCCATCCGTTGTCATAGGGAACCGTGAACAATACATACTCTCCGTATTCTCCCGTTTTGATCTTGGCCTCAAAACCATTTTTATCTCGTTCAAAGCTGTAGCAGCTTGACGCGATCCTCTCTTCACAATGCTTGAAATATCCGTCCCGGGTATAGTCGCAGTCATCTATCAGAAGCTGTTTCATGCCGAGTTCAACGCAGTCGAGCATATCG
>CADBRK010000159.1 GCA_902797065.1 uncultured Ruminococcus sp. | reverse complement strand
ATACCCTCGGAGTATATAGAGGAGACATGGCCTGTGCTTTCGCCCGAAAAGCAGGCTATCGTGAATAACGCAAAGCCGAAGGTGAGCTTTATGGCGTCTGCTGCGACTTTCACGCAAAACCCGACTCCGGCAAAGGCAGCCGCCGTAAAGAGTACCGGAAAGAACTTTTCTGTCGGAGATACGGTCAAACACGGCACTTTCGGCAAAGGCGTTGTGCTCAATGCGACTAAAGTCGGCAACGATACTCTGCTTGAGATAATGTTTGATACCGTCGGCACAAAGAAGCTTATGGCGAACTTCGGAAAGCTTGAAAAGCTGTAAGATAATATGAAAAAGAATTACATCTATGCAGGGATAACCGTTCTGATCTGGTCAACGCTTGCGACGGCGGCAAAGCTTGTGCTTAACACTTTCCCGAATTTCGAGGCGCTTGCAGTGAGCAGCGTATTTGCGTTTGTGTTCCTGCTTGTACTTAATATTGTCAAAGGCTCGTTCAAAGAGATGAAAAAGTATCGCTTCTCCGATTATCTTAAGATGGCGGGACTCGGTTTCCTCGGGCTTTTTATGTATTCTGCGCTGTATTACTACGGAATTGCGGAGTTAGGGTCGCAGGAGGCGTGTATACTCAATTATCTCTGGCCGATCATGATCGTTCTGTTTGCGTGCATAATACTAAAAGAAAAGCTGACCGTCCGCAAGATACTTGCAATGCTTATGTCGTTCTGCGGAATAATCGTGCTGACGCTCGGCGGCGGTACTGCGGGATCGGGTAACAGAATAACGGGCATACTCGCATGTGTTGCTGCTGCGGTATGCTACGGGCTGTTTTCGGTTCTCAATAAAAAACACAGCCTCGATCAGAATGTCACGATGATGTTTATATGGCTGACAACGGCTGTATGTTCGTTTGCATCAAACGCTTTTATTGAAGAATGGAAACCGATAGAGGGCGCACAGTGGATAGGCATGCTGTGGCTTGGCGTGGTAGTCAATGCGGTGGCTTATCTTCTCTGGGCGTTGGCGCTGAAAGGCGCGGACGATTCCGCAGGGATAGCAAATCTTGCGTACTTCGTGCCGTTTTTGTCGATAATCATTTCGGCTGTTGTACTCGGAGAAAAGATCACTGTAAACGCGGTGTTTGCGCTTGTTCTGATAGTCGGAGGAATCCTGCTTCAAAGTCTGTTTAAGCCAAAGGCAGGACGGCGAGTCGCCGCTGACGTTTCGCGTACATAATTCAGTATTATTTTACTTTTATACTCGCGTCAAAATTACGGTAAGGCGCAAAGTTTCGACCTTTTCAGGGACGGCAAAATGCGTTTCTCCTGAAAGGGGCGCGGGAGCCTGAGATTTTCCGCATTTTATGCGGCTTTATTGCCTTCCTCGTGAGGAAGGTGGCACTGAACGCCTTAGCGTTCAAGTGACGGAGGGAGTATAGAATTTATACAGTCTCAATTCATAATACGAAGCAAGAGAAAAGAGGCGTTCTTATGCTCGTCGGTTTAAAAACTCTGAAAAAACAGAATATAAAAACAGATGTTATCAGCGGCATCATTATCGCTCTGGTATCCATACCCATATCTATGGGCTATGCGCAGATAGCAGGTCTGCCGCCTCAGTACGGTCTGTACGGTTCGGTGATACCCGTGTTTCTGTTTGCACTGCTGTCGTCGTCGCCTCAGTGTATCTTCGGGGTAGACGCTGCGCCTGCGGCGCTTGTGGGCGGTACTCTTGCGTCGCTCGGGATAATCGGCGGCAGCGTGAAGGCTATGGAGACAGTCCCCGTGATCGCTTTTTTTACGGGTATATGGCTGCTGCTTTTCAGACTCTTTAAGTTCGGCAGTCTTACAAGATTCGTTTCATCTCCCGTAATGGCAGGGTTCATAAGCGGCATATGCTGTACAATAATACTTATGCAGATACCAAAGCTTTTCGGCGGACAGTCGGGTACGGGCGAAGTGTTCGAGCTTGTCGGGCATATTGCCGAGTCCGCCGCCGAGAGCTTTAATATGATCTCGCTTTTCATTTCGGTATTTTGCATTGCGGTTATCCTGATCTCAGGAAAGCTGATACCGAAAATACCCGTGTCGGCGGCGGTAATGCTGCTGGCGGCAGGCGGACAGTATCTATTTGATTACTGCGGCAAGCTGGGGATAAACACTCTGCCCGACGTTCCGAAGGGTTTGGGCAGCTTTGCTATGCCTGCATTCACTATGGAGAACTGCTATATTGCTATTACGGCGAGTCTCTCAATATCTGTTGTTATAGCCTCGGAAACTCTGCTTGCCGAAAAGAGTTTTGCACTGAAGAACAGCTACCGAATAGACGACAACAACGAGCTGTTTGCTTTTTCTGTGTGCAATATCGCTGCGTCTTTTATCGGGGTGTGTCCTCTCAACGGCAGCGTATCGCGTACGACCATGAACGACAGTAACAAGGGTACAAGTCAGCTTGTGTCGCTTACTGCGGCTGTAGTTATGGCGGTAATACTCCTGCTCGCTTCGGGCTTTATCGGTTATCTTCCCGTTCCTGTGCTTACGTCGATAGTTGTATGCGCCTTGTGGGGCGGAACAGAGTTCGGACTTGCAAAAAAGCTTGCAAAGAGCAGCCGCAAGGAGCTTGTCATTTTTGCTGCGGCATTCCTCGGCGTGCTTGTGTTCGGCACGATCTACGGAGTTGTGATCGGCGTTGTGCTGTCGTTTTTGAATGTAATCATCAGAGAAAGCGACCCGCCGACTGCGTTTCTCGGAGTTATTCCGGGGAGGAATCATTTCTATAACCTTGCTTCATACGCAAAATCACGCCCTATAGAAAATGTTGTGATATACCGCTTCAAGGGTAATCTTTTCTTTGCAAATACTGAAGGGTTCAGACGTGATATAGAAAACGCGGTAAAACCCGACACACGCTATATTATTGTGGACGCGAGCGGTATCGGAAGCATAGACACGACAGGCGCTCAGACGTTTGACGTTTTGTATAAGAACCTGAAAAAACGAGGTATCAGGCTGTTTATGGTCGAGCATATCTCGAAGGTCAACGAGGAACTCAGAGGCTACGGACTGGGATATATCATTGAGGAAGGCAGCGTGAGGAAAACCATCTCAGACGCGCTGGCGGCGGTAGGTTACAGCAGACCGTATAAGTTAAGCGAGCGTACCGAAAACGTTAGCGAAGATAAAGCGATACTTCAGGAGTTTGAATGGGCATTCGGCAAAGACGCCCGGAAGTATATAGACATCAACACCGAAAGGATTATCAGGGGAGTAAAAAGGATAGACCCCGATGATAAAAATGCCGGAGATGAGTTTGCCCATCTGTGGGACAGCGTATCGCCCATAAGCGATCATATCCTGCTTGATTATATGGAGCACAGTTCCGCACGGCTTGCAGAGAAGTACGACGTAGGCGAAGATGTGATCCGTCAGCTTATAGAAGCTCACAGAGAAACTATCCCGCCGGCATGACCGGAACGTCGGGCGGCTGCTATTCTTTACAAAAAGACTTGATTTATTGACGATAATGTTGTAATATAAAAATGGAAATATTTATACAGTAGGTGATATTATGTCAGAAACTTTCAAGATCAGAACTAAGAACCCCGATGTGTTCCTCCGTGTTAAAAAAGGACACTTTGCAACCATGCACCTCCACACAAACTACTTTATCGACGTTACGGTTCAGAAAATGCGCTTCTCCGAGGCAAAGGCAGTGGCAGAAGAGCTTGCCGAGAATTACAAAGTAAACACAATCATTGATACGATCCTCTGCATCGACGGTATGCAGGTAGTGGGTACATGTATTGCGGAAGAGATTACGGGTGATCATTACATCAACATGAACGCCCACCGTACAGTGTACGTAGTAACACCCGAGCTGCTTGCCGGCGGTCAGATCATGTTCAGAGATAACCTCGTTCCCATGATTCAGGGCAAGAATGTGCTTGTGCTTGCAGCGTCGGTTACGACAGGCAAAAGCGCGCTTATCGCAATAGACGCAGTAAACTACTACGGCGGCAATATCGTAGGCGTTGCGTCGATATTCTCTACCGTTGACGAATGCGACGGTCACCCCGTTACATCTATCTTCGACCCCAACGACCTCGGAGATTACGAGAGCTACAAGCCCCATCAGTGCCCTATCTGCAAGAAGGGCGAGAAGATAGAGGCGCTTGTAAACAGCTTCGGATATTCAAAGATCTGATGTTTACTCATAATCTTGCACAATACACAATAATAAATGAATACACTTAAAATAGTTGTATGGTAATACGTTGATTATTTTGCCGAAGTGTGTTATACTTTTAACAAATATAAATAATTTGCAGAGTAGGCTGCGAAGCGTTAAGTGCCTTTTGAACAGGAAGTTGTCGGAGGACGAAAAGCTAAGCTTGCGATTTCGCCGCCGCATTCCGCTGCTACATAGATACCTCTTGTGCGGCTGTCGGACTGTCTGCGCGGGAGGTTCGTTTTTTTATGGATAGTGAAAAGATAAAACAGGCGGTCATCATGTTCCTGGAGGGAATAGGCGAGGACGTTACACGTGAAGGGCTTCTCGAAACTCCCGACAGAGTAGCAAGAATGTGCGAGGAGATATACGGCGGTATGGGCAAGACTGCCGAGGAACATCTCTCAAAGCAGTTTACCGTCGATAACAACGATATAGTTCTTGTGAAGGACATTATGTTCTACTCAACCTGCGAGCATCATCTGCTGCCGTTTTTCGGCAAGGCTCATATAGCGTATATACCCGACGGAAAAGTTGTGGGACTCAGCAAGCTTGCAAGGACGGTCGAGGTGTACGCAAGACGTCCTCAGATACAGGAGCAGCTTACATCTCAGATCGCAAACGCTCTGGACGAGTACCTTGCGCCAAAGGGCGTTATGGTTATGCTTGAAGCCGAGCACATGTGCATGTCTATGAGAGGGGTAAAGAAACCGGGCAGCAAAACCGTGACATATGCCGCAAGGGGCTGCTTTGCCGATAATGCCGACAGACAGCGTATGTTTATGGATATGGTACGGTCAAGATGAAAAGCGATGAAAGATATAACAGTATAATTGCCAACAGTGAGTATTTGGCGTTGCTAAACAGCATTAACGAATATGAAACAGACAGAAAGTTCTGCCGTCACGGTATAAAGCATTTGCTTGATACGGCAAGGATAATGTACATAATCACACTTGAAGAAAACCTGCCCTACAGTAAGGATATTATTTATGCGGCGGCGCTGCTGCACGATATAGGCAGATACGAGCAGTATAAAAACGGTACTCCGCACCATATTGCGGGGAAGAGGGCAGCGGAACATATTCTGCCCCGGTGCGGGTACTCTGCCGATGAAGCAGAGATTATCTCAAAGGCGATAAGCGAACACCGTACACCGTCCGATGATACGGACAGCTCGCTCGGCGCACTGCTGTATAAGGCGGATAAATTATCAAGAATGTGCTTTTGCTGCGGCGTGAAGGACGAGTGTTATTGGGATAGGGAGCTAAAGAACGAGAATATAATAATATAGTATAACAAACGTCGATGTCCCCCCTGCCGCCTAAGACATATACCCAAAATAAGTTTTGCCCCGAAACGTTCAAAAGCGCTTCGGGGCATTGTGTTTTATGTGGCTGATATGATAAATCAAAATCTATCGTCTGATAGTTACGTATTCCGAATGTTTTACAAATCCTAATTTTTCAGCTGTTTTTTGTGATGCGACATTATTTACATCACACGACCAGACAGGGCGTTTGCGCTGTTCAAAACAAAATTGTATCATTTTTTCTGCTGCAGCCAGCCCAAGTCCCATTTGACGGAAATCCTGAGCTGTTTCAATTCCTATGTCGATCTCATCTCTGCTTACAGCAGCCGAGAAAGCCCATGAAACAGCTTTTTCCCGATGCAAGACGCAATAACCCATTCCACGACTCAAAAATTCAGAGGCATCTCTCCATGAAAAAAGAGGTGTAATACGTCCCTGTATTTTATGAAATATATCCTTATTAATTTGGCATACACGATAGTCAGGTCTTATTTCACCGCGAATAAAAGGAGACTCAAACGGATATTCAAAATTATATCGTTTCCCGAATACAATATCAGGCTTATTTCGGAAAAATTCAATAACTTTCGGATTTGCCGAGAACAGTATAAAACGTCTTGGCAGATCACTGCGTGAACTTAAAAACATTTTGTAAATCTCTTCAAGAAAGAAGTTGTCACAAGGACCGTAAAGGAAAGCAAATCCGCAATAGTGCCAAAGCAAAACAGACTCATCATCTTTGTAAATATCCCCGTACTGACTCATTTCGGTAATTGAGAGCGGATAAACTGTGCCGCACGGTGTTTTTTCTATTTGCTGTATGATACTTTGGTATGATATTAAATTTAGTTTTTCCATATCGATCCCCTCATAAATTCTGATTATGATAATAGCAATTATAGCAAACCATAAGGAAAAATACAATACTATTTTGAATTTTTACAAAAAAACGAACCGCCGAAACGGTTCGCCTTTAAGAGAGATGTTATTTATCAATACATTCCGCCCATATCCGGTGCGGGTGCTGCTGCGGCTGCAGGTTCTTTGATGTCTGCAACGAGTGATTCCGTTGTGAGTACCATAGCTGCTACGGAAGCTGCATTCTCAAGCGCCGAACGTGTAACCTTTGTCGGGTCAACGATGCCTGCTTCGAGCATATCCGTGTATTCCTCGGTAAGTGCGTTGAAGCCGAAGCCTGTTTTTCCGGATTTCTTGATGTTGTCAACGATTACCGAACCTTCAAGACCTGCGTTTGCTGCGATCTGACGAACAGGCTCTTCAAGCGCTTTGAGTACGATCTGAATACCTGTCTTTTCATCGCCCTCTGCCTGAGCGAGCTTAGCCTCAACTGCGGGGATAGCGTTCATAAGCGCTGTGCCGCCGCCTGCTACGATGCCCTCTTCAACTGCTGCCTTTGTAGCGGAGAGTGCGTCCTCGATGCGGAGCTTCTTCTCCTTCATCTCGATCTCTGTTGCTGCGCCTACTTTGATAACCGCAACACCGCCTGCAAGTTTTGCAAGTCTCTCCTGAAGCTTCTCTTTGTCGTACTCGGAAGTTGTTGTTTCAAGCTGTGCTCTGATCTGAGCAACTCTTGCTGCGATCTCCGAGGAGTCGCCCTGACCGTCAACGATGATAGTGTTCTCTTTGTCGATCCTTACCTGTCTTGCGCGTCCGAGCTGCGACATCTCCGTGTCAACGAGTTCAAGACCGAGATCGGAGCTGATTACCTGACCGCCTGTGAGAACCGCAATATCCTGGAGCATTTCTTTTCTTCTGTCGCCAAAGCCCGGAGCCTTGACCGCAACACAAGTGAATGTGCCTCTGAGCTTGTTGAGAATAAGTGTTGTCAAAGCCTCGCCCTCAACGTCCTCTGCGATGATGAGCAGCTTGCTGCCTGTCTTTACGATCTGCTCAAGGAGCGGGAGTATATCCTGAGTTGTGGAGATCTTCTTGTCTGTGATGAGAATGTAGGGATTGTCAAGCTCGGCGATCATCTTGTCTGTATCCGTTACCATGTACGGTGCGATGTATCCTCTGTCGAACATCATACCCTCAACTACCTCTGAGTATGTCTCGGCTGTCTTGGATTCCTCAACGGTGATAACGCCGTCGCTTGATACTTTATCCATAGCCTCGGCGATAAGCTCGCCGATCTTGTCGTCTGCCGAAGAGATAGCTGCAACTCTTGCGATGTCCTTGCTGCCGCTCACTTCCTTTGAGTTTCCGACAACAGCCTGAACTGCCGTTTCAACGGCTGCCTGAATGCCCTTTTTGAGGATCATCGGGTTAGCGCCTGCAGTTACGTTCTTCATGCCCTCTCTGATGAGAGCCTGCGCAAGCAGTGTTGCTGTAGTTGTGCCGTCGCCTGCAACGTCGTTTGTCTTTACCGATACTTCTTTTACAAGCTGTGCGCCCATATTCTCGAACGGATCGTCAAGCTCGATCTCCTTTGCGATGGTAACGCCGTCGTT
>CADBRK010000158.1 GCA_902797065.1 uncultured Ruminococcus sp. | reverse complement strand
TTGTCGATCATATATCGTGCCATTAGATCGTTGATAAAGCTGCCGAAATTTCTGAACCCCGAATGCTTTTTGTTTTCGTAACGGGCAAACACTACGTCGCAGTCATCTCCGAGGGCGTCTACAAGCGTAAACATCTGATCCGGCGGAGTCTGACCGTCGTCATCGAGACAAACGATAATATCGCCCGTCACATGATGAAATCCCGCAAGTATAGCTGAATGCTGACCGAAATTCTTCGCAAGCTCTATTCCCGTGATATTCTTGTCACTGTTTGCAAGCTCTTCTATAACCGAAAATACATTATCGGGAGAATGGTCGCTGACAAGAATGATCTCGTAATCATATTGGTCTTTCCTTGTGATGACCGTTTTTCGTATTTCATCCACTACCGTTCCGATAGTCTTTTCCGAACAGTAGCACGGTATAACAAAAGAAAGCTTAGTTTTCATCTTTTATACTCTCCTGTAAATCCTTATCATAATCTTCTTTGAGGATCGACATGAACACAACATCCTCTTTTACGCCGTCAACGATCACATCCTGACGGAATAATCCCTCATAAACGAAACCCGCCTTTTTATACGATGCAACAGCCCGCTCGTTCCTTGCGAATACTCTGAGGAATATTCTGTTAAGTTCCAGCTCGTTAAAGCCGTACTCTAAAATAAGCTTTGCCGCTTTTGTGCCTATTCCGTGACCTCTTGCGCACTCTTCGCCTATAAATATCCCGTATTCTGCTTTCCTGTAATTATTATCAATATCTCTCAGATATACGGAACCCACGTCACGGTCAAGCACATCCGAGTGAATTATAAACTGAGCGACTTCGCCTGTTTCTACCTTTTTGTGCAGCCAGTTAAGGTGATCCTCACGAGTGAGCGGACGGCGGTAAATAAAGTTAATATTCACATCGGGGCTGTTTCGCCACTTTAATATATTATCGGTATCTTCTTCCGTTATTTTCCTGATGCTTACGCCGTTTGTATTCATACGTACCCTCTTGATCAAATCTGTTTTACTTGCCGAAAAAACTCTTTACCTTCTCGACAACATAATCAATATCGTTATCGGCGAGGCCGTAATACATGGGCAGACGCATCAGACGCTCGCTCTCCTTTGTTGTATACTTATCCTCTCCGTGGAATCTGCCGAAACGCAGTCCTGCCTCTGCGGAGTGAAGCGGAACATAGTGGAACACTGCCATAACGCCTTGTTCTTTCAGATAAGAAATGAGTTCGCTTCTCTGAGCAATATCGCGCACCTTGAGGTAGAACATATGCGCATTATGACTGCACTCTGCGGGAATAAACGGACGCTCGGCGAATCCTGCTGCTTCGAGTGATGCAAATGCGTCGAAATATTTCTGCCATGACGCAAGCCGGTTCTCGTTTATCTCGTCCGCCTTTTCAAGCTGAGCGTAAAGATAAGCCGCATTCATATCACTGGGAAGATAGGAAGACCCTACGTCTACCCATGTGTATTTATCTATCTGCCCGCGCAGGAAGCGGCTTCGGTTCGTACCCTTCTCTCTGATGATCTCGGAACGCTCGTACATATCGGGATTATTAACAAGGACCGCTCCGCCCTCGCCCATACTGTAATTCTTTGTTTCGTGGAACGAATAGCAGCCCAGATCACCTATCGAACCCAGCGCGCGTCCCTTGTAATATGCCAAAACACCCTGTGCGGCGTCCTCAACTACAAGGAGATCATATTTCTTTGCAATCTCCGTTATCTTATCCATCTCGCAGCCGACGCCTGCATAGTGTACCGGAACGATCGCCTTTGTTTTCGGTGTAATTGCTGCTTCGATGAGGTTCTCGTCAATGTTCATCGTGTCGGGACGAATGTCAACAAAAACAATGACAGCCCCCCTCAGCACGAAAGCATTTGCCGTCGAAACAAAAGTATAAGACGGCATGATAACTTCGTCACCGGGCTGTATATTGCAGAGCAGCGACGACATCTCAAGCGCATGGCTGCACGATGTTGTAAGCAGCACTTTTTCGCACTTTGTCTGCTGTTCGAGCAGCGAATGACACTTCTTTGTAAATGCGCCGTCTCCGCAGATCTTCTTTGATTCGACAGCCTGCTTCATGTAATCGAGTTCGTTTCCTACAAAGGGAGGAGTATTAAAGGGTATCATTATTCTGCATCTCCATTATCAAATATATTCACCTTTGATTTTATCATAAATACATGTATTTTGTCAACAAACGCAGACAGGCAAAGTTCAGCCAAACTGAATTATCCTTGTCATATCAAATATTATCATACAGCGCCGATAATGCTTATTTTCGTGGAACGGTTCAAGCCAATGACTGCATTTTTTGTTTCAAGGTTCAAAACCATTGAATTTATAAAGATTATATGATATATTTAGTGTAAATATAAAACGGAACGAGGGTACTAAGATGAGAAGATCCATCACATCAATAATTATACTGACACTCATATCGGCTCTTATCTTGTCACTGACAGCATGCAGCGCTTCCGCACCGATCCAAATCGAAAACAGTATCTATGACTTTGAGAAATACGAGAGCGACGAGGTTTTTGATATTGAAAAAGTCGAAACGGACGCAAAGACGGAGCGAACCTGCGTCACATATCAGTTCAGATTCCTGTCCGATTCCTATAAGATCAAAGCCTATATTTCGATACCCGTTTCGGCGATAAAGTCGGGCAAGCAGAGCAAGTGCGTTTTGTTTTGCAGAGGCGGAAACTGCAATAAAGGAACACTCGACGAAAGCTGGACGGCAAGCATATGCAAAGCCTGCGATCGTGTTGCCGTAGCTGCCGAATACAGAGGAACAGAAGGTATGCAGGGCGACGATCAATTCGGCGGAAATGAGCTGAACGATGTAATAAAGCTTATCGACCTCTGCGAGAACAACTTTTCATTTGTAGATATGGACGATTTTTGTGCTGCGGGAGTATCGAGAGGCGGAATGATGACCTATATGTCGGCGCGCAGAGACAGCCGTATAAAACGCATTATTTCGGTTTCGGGCGTGTGCGATCTGTTCCGGGCATATGAAGAACGTGACGATATGAAGGAGGTTCTGAAAAAACGTATCGGTTATACGCCGCAGGAGCAGCCCGAAGAATACGAGAAGCGTTCGGCGGTGTACTGGGCAGACGAGATCGGAATCCCCGTTCTGATGATCCACTCAAAGCTTGACGAACAGGTTTCGTACAAACAGGCGGAAGAACTCTACGAAAAGCTCAAAGATACGACCGACTGCACGTTTATTACTCACGACGATGATGTACACGGATTACATCCCGAAGACCTGAAAACAATAAACGAGTGGCTGAACTGAAAAATCAACTCCACCGACGGTTGAATCCTCCCCTATCAACCGTTGGTATGTAGTTTTTTATCAAAAAAGCAATTATAATAATACGTGAAAGGAGGTCAAAGTACATGGATCAGATCAAGATCGGAAAATTCATCTCGGAAAAAAGAAAGCATCAGCACCTGACACAAATGCAGCTCGCCGAGAAGCTGGGCATTACCGACCGTGCCGTCTCGAAATGGGAAACAGGAAAATCCCTGCCGGACGCCTCGATCATGCTTGAATTGTGCGGTCTGCTGAAAATCACAGTCAATGATTTATTATGCGGGGAGGAAGTATCTATGGAGAAATACAATGAAAAAACAGAGCAGAATCTGCTCGAAATGATTAAGCAAAAGGAAGAAGCAGACAAAAGACTGCTTACGCTCGAAATAGTGATCGGTATTGTATCACTGCTGTTCATGTTTTCGCTGATAATGATAGCGTCGCTTGTTCAGATACCCGATTGGGTCAGAGGTGTACTTATAGCCTACGGAATGATCGTTTTCGTGATCTGCATGTTCTTCGCGCTGAAGATAGAACAAACAGCAGGCTATTACGAATGCGCAAAATGCGGTCACAGATATGTTCCGACATACAAAAGCGTATTCTTTGCTATGCACACCAGCAGGACACGTTACATGAAATGCCCGAGCTGCGGTAAAAAATCGTGGCAGAAAAAGGTTATCAGCAAAGAGTAACCAAGCCAAAAATTTCAGCCCTTAGCCGAACGAACGGTTAAGGGCTTTGTTTTACTTTTTTCTCAGAATATCCAGACTGTGATTTGTTGCGCCTATCAGATCCTGCCTTTCGCAGGTCGAAAAATGATAAGAAAGCCACTTTTCAAAGGTTTCATCGTCAAATTCTTCAAGAGATTCACGTATATATCTGCTTGCGCCGTCTGCGGCAACAAGCTTCACACGCTCAACGGGTACATATGAGTTTAACCGCTCGATGTCCTCAGTGCGTACCATTTCAAACAGGTCTTTCGGCTCGCTGATACATCTCCAATCGTCGGTCAGCATATTCATCTCCATCAGCGATTTAAGCGTATTGCAGCCGAAAACATACTGAATGACCGTTGCTTCGTTCATGCAATAAGCGACAAAGATATGACCGCCGGGTTTTGTGATTCTGACCGCTTCTTTCAGGGCGGTGACCTTATCCTCTTCGGTGTACAGATGATACATCGGGCCGAGCAGCAGCGTAACGTCGTATGTATCATCTTCCAGCATATTCAGGTCAAGCGCATTGCCGAGGTGCGTTTTTATATTCTCGCTACCGTCCAGCTTGCTGTTGAGAATATCAAGATTATGCTGCACCAGTTCCACAGCGGTAACGTCGTACCCCTCTTTTGCAAGAGTAACGCTGTATCTGCCCGTGCCTGCGCCGATCTCGGCAATTTTGCAGTCTTTGTTTAAAAGCCGATCCAGATACCTGCGTGTGGTGAGATATTCTACCTTTCCGTAACGACGTGTTTCGAGCCGTCCTTCCTCGTCGTATTCGTTGTAATAGTTTATCAAATAATCATCATTTCGCAAATTTCACACCTCTTTTATCATGTCTTTTCATTTATATACTCCTTGATAAGCTGCAAAACTCTCATCTCGCGCTTTATCATAATCTCGTCGAACAGATCGTCGCTGTGATAGTCGGAATTCACATTAATCGCATCACCTATATCAACAAATCTAAGCGAAAACTCAGCCTCTTTCTCGTAAGCATCAAGCTTCTGATCAAGTATCCGATTTTCCACGCTGCAAAAAAAATAAAAATTCTCCTGCTCGAAAACCGTATCCGTCGAATAACTGCTCTTTTGACGGCGCAGCACGCTGCCAAATTCTCTGATGCTGTCGGGAATAGCAATCAAGCCTGTTCCTTCCCTGACTTCTCTGATCAGTGCAGATTTCATATCCTCGTTTTCGATGATGCCGCCGCCCGGAAATTTATAGTATTTCTCTTTTTCGCTGTACACAAGGGAAATTTTACCGCTGACAAAAATTATGCCCCTTGCAGACGGCCGTCTGTGGGTCACACAGTTTTCGCCGTAATCATGCAGATCAATAACGAAAAGCTGATTCATTATGTTTTTCCTTCCTTTGGGAATTCCTCGGCCGTTTTTCTCATAATCTCATATATCATAAACTTTCCGCCGCCAATGTCGAATTTAACGTGTTTAACAGTTTTATAGCCTCTGTTCTCATAGAAAATACAACCGGGTAAAGAAGCATCAAGCTCGCAGAAATCATAGCCTGCGAAAATTTCTTTCTCCAGGTTATTAATTATCATACTGCCAAAGCCCTGCCCCTGATATTCGGGCAGAACATATACTCTTGTGATATGATTTTCGGTGCGGCTGCCCGTGCCTATGATCTCGCCGTCCTTGACTAAAACGTCTATCCTGTTTTTCTCAATATCTATTTGTATATTGTCTATGCTGTGGAGACTTCCGAAAAAGTCAACAACAGCCTGCGTGTAGTAATCGGGATATATCACAGCCTTCGTATGCTGAACGATATAGCAGACCCTCTGCGCTTCATCCGGCGTTGCTTTTCTGTATTGCAGTTCCATTTTCTCCCTCCGTTAAACAAAAAGCTTTAACTCCGCCGCCCCTACAGGCGGCAGGGTATCGACGTTTGTTATAGCCATTGTATAAACGCCGTTTTGTCTGTACAGTTATAGCCTGCCCGTTTGTAAAAGTTAAGCGTACTTTCGCTTTTTGA
>CADBRK010000157.1 GCA_902797065.1 uncultured Ruminococcus sp. | reverse complement strand
ATTAGTCATTCGATAATCATTCAGCACCTTATTTACATAAACCGAAACAAAACCATATCTTGTTTCAAATGTTTCAAACAAAAGGTTATTACCCTTATCATAAAACAATAAATGGTTTATTATATCTCCCATACCATACCATTCATCTATGTCATCTTCATCAACTTTTACAAAATCAACTCTATTATACCTTTCACATTTCTCATCAATCTCCCCCTGTGTTAAAACACCGTCTGCGTCAACAACATAACTCACCTGCTCCGACAATCCGTTTGTTATCTCGTCGAACGTATAAAGTCTCTCTCTTGTAACGTATTTGTAGGTAAACACACCCCCGGCGATCAGCACGACAGCAAGCACAACCGAACAGATAACAACTGCCTTTTTGCTTATTTTCTTCTTCTGTTTTTCCATTGTAAAAGCCCCCTTAGAATAAAACACCTATATTAAAAACAATAATCATCGCAAGTATTAAGCTAAATATTTTTTCATAGTTTGCCACTCCTTATGAATACACTCACAAAAACATATCAAGTATGAAAATGATAAAAATATATATTTCCATTACTCTCGATTTTTAATTTAACATGTCCATATCGGTAAACATTTACAGTAAACAGTAAATTATCGTCTTCATCATAACACAAAACTCTTACAGAAAGCTCTTGCGGACCCGGGTTTGAAATATAAACGTAATTCTTTTCTTTCAAATAATCATAATACTGATTTGTTAGTTCTTCCGAAAGCGTACTGTCTTCGTAACGAACATGATCTACCTTTTCCGACAATCCCTGCGTAATTTGTTCAAAAGTATATTCAACTTTTTCCTCAGGGTGTAACGAACTGTCCAGCCATGCACTAAAGCCCTTACGCATAGATACAAGCAGGAACAGCATACCGACAAAAAGCACAACTATTAAAGCAACTGTAATGATATTCCTTTTCTTACGTTTTTCCATTGTAAAAACCCCCTTAGAAAAATTGCTGTTAACCATATAGTATCATTTTACCATTGATTTGTCAATTATTATTGTGCGTTTTGTACCACTGTAATAATGTCTACGAAAAAAAATACTCCCTTTTTATCGGGAGTATTCCTGTATATTAATTAATATTATTACTTCTTTGCGGTTGTCTTTTTCTTTGTTGTTTTCTTGGCAGGCTTCTTTTCCTCTGTGTCCTCTGCAGGCGCTTCGGGGGCAGCCTCTTCTGCTTTCTCCTCTGTGGGCGCTTCGGGAGCAGCTTCCTCTGCCTTCTCCTCTGCAGGCGCTCCGGGAGCAGCTTCTTCTGTCTTCTCTTCTGCGGATGCTTCGGGTGCAGCTTCTTCTGTCTTCTCCTCTGCAGGCGCTTCGGGAGCAGCCTCTTCTGCTTTCTCCTCTGCCGCAGCTTCATCTGTTGTCTCCTCAGCCTTTTCCTCTTCCGGTTCGGGCTTTACGGGTGCGGGGAGTTCCTCTTTAAGAGTAAAGTAGAGTACGCCGAGCGGCGGAAGTGTAATGCTGATGGAGTAATCAAGATCGTGGTTCGGAATGTCGTCTGCCATGATGTCGCCGGTGTTCTTGATTCCGCAGCCGCCGAATTCTTCATTCTCGGAGTTGAGAACTTCTTCATAGATACCGTACTTCGGAACACCTATGCGGTAGTTCTCTCTTGTGATCGGCTGGAAGTTACAGATAACGATAACCTCGCTGCTGTCGAATGCGATTCTGCGGTAAGAGATAATGCTGTTTGTCGAGTCGTCAAGTGCGATCCAGCGGAAGCCGTTCCAGTCGTAGTCGTTCTCATGCATAGCAGGAACATCACGGTAGAACTTGTTGAGAGTAGCGATGTAGTGGTTGAGCTGTCTGTGCTTATCGTACTCGAGCAGGTTCCACTGCAGCTCTTCGTTGGCGTTCCACTCGTCGAACTGACCTATGTCCGTACCCATGAAGGTGAGCTTCTTGCCGGGGTGTGACATCATATAACCCAGGAATCCTCTCATACCCTGGAACTTCATATCGTAATAGCCGGGCATCTTGTTGATGAGCGAGCCCTTGCCGTAAACTACCTCGTCGTGCGAGATCGGAAGAATAAAGCTCTCGGAGAATGCATAAACAAGGCTGAACGTAAGCTCGTTCTGGTGCCAGTTTCTCCACAGCGGATCTTCTTCGATATAGCGGAGCGTGTCGTTCATCCAGCCCATGTTCCACTTGTAGTCAAATCCGAGGCCGTAATCCTTGATCGGATAGCCCGTAACATTTGCCCATGCGGTACTCTCCTCGGCGATCATAAGTGCCTCGGGGTGTAATGTATGGATAGTAGTATTAAGCTTCTGTATAAAATCAACAGCAACGAGATTCTCTCTGCCGCCGTACTGATTCGGGAGCCACTCGCCGTCCTTGCGGTTGTAGTCAAGATACAGCATCGAAGCAACGGCGTCAACACGTATACCGTCAAAGTGATATTCCTCAAGCCAGAAATTAGCCGAAGAAATAAGGAAGCTCTTTACCTCGTATCTCGAGTAGTTGAAAATGTATGTTCCCCACTCCTTGTGCTCACCGATCCTCCAGTCCTCATACTCATAGCAGCCTGTGCCGTCGAAACGTGCAAGACCGTGACCGTCCTTCGGGAAGTGTGCTGGAACCCAGTCGAGAATTACGCCGATACCTGCCTTATGACACTCGTCGATGAAATACATAAGATCCTTCGGTGTGCCGTAACGTGATGTTGCTGCGAAGTAACCCGTTACCTGATAGCCCCACGAACCGTCAAACGGGAATTCTGTCAAAGGCATAAACTCAAGGTGAGTATAGCCCATTTCTTTGATATAAGGAACAAGAGTCTCAGCAAGCTGTCTGTATGTGTAGAAGGTACCGTCATTGTTCTTCTTCCATGAGCCTGCATTCATCTCGTAGATGTTGATCGGCTGACTTCTGTGCGGATTTGCTTTTTTGTACTCGTACCACTCGTCATCGTGCCACTCATAGCCGTCTATATCGTAAACCTTAGACGCATTTTCGGGACGAAGCTCACAATGGAATGCATAGGGGTCTGTCTTGAGGAATCTGTCTCCCCACGGTGACTCTACACAGTACTTGTAATTGTCGAATTCCGAGAGACCGTCAATGAACGTCTCCCATACGCTTGTGTTGTACAGCTTGTACATGTAGTTAGCGTTCTGATCCCAGCCGTTGAAATCACCTACAACGGAAACACTCTTCGCATTAGGCGCCCATACTCTGAATACAACGCCGCTTCTGTCTCCGATCTTCATAAAATGAGAACCCAAGAACTTGTATGCGTGTGTAGATTCACCCGACAGGAACAGCTCTAACTCGGAAAGCCTATCGATGTTAGTTGCCATAAAAACCCTCTTTTCATTATTTACTTCGTAATAGCTTACGATATTTGTTACAACATTATAATACAACGATCTGCGGGATATATCAACCGCTAATATACCACAGCTGTTTACAAAATAAGCAAGCACGACAAAAATAACAATCAGATTTTTATTATTATTTTGTAACACTTAAACTTTACTTTGTAACAGCAATTTAAACAAAAAAGATTTTCGCATACTATCGGTAATATATTCACCACTTCTATATTACATTAATTACAAAATAAAAGTCAATAGAAAAATGAAATTTCTATATTAAAATTTTGTAATATACTCCATTTACTTTAAAATTATCTCATTTTTGTGTTCTTCGATGTACTTTTCCAACAGGTCGGCGGCATATTTTGCGAGATCGGGGCACGGGCGCTTTTTATATCCCTGCGGTCTGTCGGTCGGTACGCCCTTGCTTGTACCGGGTTTTGTCACACCGAGAAGCTCCCTGCACACGATACTGCCGTTGTCCTTTTCAAATACTCCCGAAAGTTCACGGACTCTGCCGTATATCTCTCGCCGTTTGAGAGGGTCTCTCGGGTTGTCTCCGCCAAACAGTATACCGATAACAACAGCCATACCGCTGACCGTGCCGCACACCTCGCGCATACCGCCGATACCCGTACCCAAAGGCTGAACGATCATTGCGACAGTTTTCGGGTCATATCCGAGCATATCATCAAATGCCATCACTACAGACTGCGTACAGTTGTAGCCGCTCAAAAACAATTGCTTTGCTTTATCTCCTCTTGACATATCCGTTTTATCCTTTCTGAAATAAAAGTAATATAACATAAGTTAATCCGCATATAACTGGCTGGTGCGCTATATATATGTATAAAGCGTTCTTCCCTATGAAAGAAAGTATCCTGCTGTGTGATCTGTAGAGCTTTTCCGATTTCATTAATGATGATGTTTTCATGACCGAAGCGAAATATGCGCCCGCCAGGAACAGGAACAGCCACGGCAACAGCGGAAAGTAATCAGACGAGTAAAAGCCCTCATGCGGAAACCCTATCGGGAACAGGAATTTTGTGTTGTATAAAAATCCCGGCATATCAAACAGCTTTATTCCGAATATTCCCACATACCGCCTTTTTATACCCCAAGTAAGCGAAAATAATATCACGCATACTATAAAGGACGGAAGCGCCGGAAGTTTTTCGAGGTATTTGCCGCAGAGCCCGTATAATATCATAACGATACTCAGCATATTGATAACTCCAAAGTAAATCACAATGCCTGTGATGTAGGTGTCCAAAAATATCGTAACAATATTTATGAGCAGCGCAGGTATCAGCAGAAGCAAACCTCTGCGCAGGTTCGAGCGGCTCAGCTTTGTGCAGACACCCGAGATAAATACAAAAGGCAGAGGTATCGCATAATGTATCGGGTATAAAACCGTCATCATACTGTAACTGAACGGCAGACCGAATATATATGCCCATGAGTACGCCGCATGATAAACGACCATAAGCAGCACCGTAAATCCACGCAGTTCGTCAAGGATAGGTATTCGTTTTTTTAATGTTTTAGTCTTGGGCAATAAATATCGTCCTCTCAAAATTTAGTCACGGAAAGGTTGTAATTATGAATGTTCAGTATTAACTTCACCGCCACAACAAAAAAAAGCGTTATTCTTACTCTGTTTGCGCTGTTCTTTTTGTCGTGCGTATCCTTACTCATGATAGGCAGTACATTCCATATCATGCCGCCGCCCGATTCATACCTTGGTATAGATAATTCGGGGGCAACAGCCGAACAAAGAGCGGATTTCCTTACCTCGCTCGGATATAACATTGATATTTCGACCGAAGAAAGCGCCAAGATACAGATACCTATGGAGTTTTCGGACGTATACATAAATTACAACGAGCTGCAAAAACAGAACGGAACAGACCTCAACGACTACAAAGGTGCAAAGTGCGTGAGATATACATACCTCAACGAAGATAACGAGATGAACATAAACATCATCGTGTATGAGGGGCGGATAATAGGCGGCGATGAATGCAGCGTCGCATTGGACGGTGAAATGAACGCATTGTCACGCAGGTAGACGGCTGATATATGCCTTTGATCCTAATAATCAGAGCTTAATCTGCATATATTATTTTTATTGTACTCATGCTGTCCTTGGTGTTAAATGTATGATAGGTGATTTCAGCATAATCATCATACCAGCTAATATCATAATTCCCGTTATTCCTTCCGCCGTCGTCTGTTGTAAATACATTAAGAATAACAGCTTCATTATCATCATTTATCTGATAGATTGTTCCGCCGCCATATAACAGAAACGACTCTTCTTCAATAACAATGGTATGCTGTCCGTCCGTAAATTCATAACAGATCGGGAAGTAATCCTCATCCGACCATATCCCCATTACAAGCACATAACTTAACATTATTATCAGAAAGCAGACAATTTCACTGCCCCAAATAATCAATAAATGTTTTTTGACTTTCTGCTTTGTTTTTATTCTTCCAACAATACAAATGATTGTTAAAGCTGCAGACAAAGTCAATAATGCAAGAAATAATCCGCAAGGAAAATATTCAAATACATTATGCCATGAGCTTGAAGTTATTTGGTTATTTCGATAATAATATAATTTGTTTTCGGGAATCCCTTGTATAAAAAAAGCGACAATCAAAAGAATTACTGATGACATCAATTCGACAACAGCTGTTATTTTTATCGCTTTCTTAGTCTGCGGATTCATAGCATTTTCATCTCCCTGAGATCGAATTACTTATCAAAAAGTTCAGGATGCATACGACTGTAGTGAAATATGTACTGCTGAGCTATTCCTGCATACTCTCCGAAATATTCGGGCGATACTTCGGGAAACAGCGTACTCATAGCACGCTTCATCCACACGTCAAGCGGAAAGCAGTCGAGTCGGTGCAGACCATATAAAAGAGTACAGTCAGCGACTTTGACCCCCACGCCCGTTATTTTCATCAGTTCCGATCGTGCGGTGTTGATGTCCATAGTGCGTATTTTTTCCAAGTCTATCGTACCGTCTGCGACTTTTCTTGCGCCGTCTATTATATATCTTGCCCTGAACCCCGCACGTATCGGCTGCAGGTCTTCAGGGGTAAGCCGCCCGAGCGTTTCGGCAGTTGGAAACGAAAAACACTCTTCTGATATTTCTTCGCCGAACTCTCTGCATAGCCTTTCGACTATCCCCTTGATCCTGGGGATATTGTTGTTTTGTGAGATAATAAATGAGCAAAGCGCCTCCCAGGGATCCTGATTCAGTATTCTGATACCCGGGGCAAACTGCGCGGCTTCGTTCAGTATCGGGTGCATCTGAGAAAGCGTGGTTCTGATATTTCCGTAATCGAGGTCAAGATCAAGATAGTGACGCCAGAATTCTTTATCTTTATCTTTATCGGTATCGCCGCTGCCGTCGATCATCAGTTTATCGCCGTCTTTACGTAAAACAACAGCCTTTCCGCCGGCAATACCCCGAAACGAACCGTCACCCTGCTTTACCCAGCGGAACGCCTGCCCGCAGTCAAGCGTCTGTTCGCAGTCAAAATCTATAATATTCTCTATTGTCATATTTACTCCTGCTCGGGCTTTACGATCCTCTCCGATGTCAGGAATTCTATCGAGCGTTCTATAGCGTCTTTAGAATTCCCCCAGTCTTGCCCCTTGCTGCGATAATCAAACATTGAGCAGAAGTGCGTAATGTCGTCTTTCAGCACTTCGAGATAACCACCCGCAAGTCTTGACGTATCGCTGTAGAAATCGGGCAATATCTTTGAAGGGATACCTCTGGCGGACGCTGCAGTCATAAGGTCGGTGAAGTGTTCCATACAGATAAACTGCTGATCGTTATAAAGTCGCTTAAATTCGGGGTCTGTCGCATAGCTGTTGAAAATCGTCTGAAACATATGAGACATGCCCCACTCCACCTGTTCGCACACAAAGCAGCTTTTCTCAAGCGCCTGAATCGCCGCTATCTTTTTCTTGTCGGGCTTGCCCTTGACATTCTTCGGCATAAGCTCCGTTTTTATCTTATCGAGGTGGCTTTCGAGTATAAGCGCATTGGAAAGCCTTGTGCCGCATTTGAGCATCATACCGAAATGCTTATAGCAAAAGCCTTTTTCGTTAGTTTTGATCCTTACGTCAGGCTCCATCATAGCGGCGCCCGTAATATACTCCGTCGAACGCTTCTCGAGCATATCTCTCATTCTGCAGAGTGGGCAGCCGTCACGAGGTTCGAACACATCGTTTATAGGAATAGTTGTAATGTCTTCTCTCATT
>CADBRK010000156.1 GCA_902797065.1 uncultured Ruminococcus sp. | reverse complement strand
GCGGTCTGCACGGCAAGAAGCCCGAAATGCGGTATGTGCTGCATGAACGGGTTTTGTGAATACGCATCCGAGAGGGATTTGTGATCCCTCTGAAATAGAATTTTAAGAAAGGAGCTTTTTTTATGAAAAGCAAAAGCAAATTATGGTTAAAAGCTATCTCGGCTTTAACTGCGGGGACACTCATGATGTCGATGACTGCCTGCAGCGGTTTGACCGAGAAGGCGGAGGAGTTCATCGAAGAAGCTGCCGTGCCGGGCAGTATTACGGCATACGCAGAAGGAACGGGCGCGCCGGTGATTGACAAGAAAGCGAGAGGGTGGGTCTCGAGATTTGGTAATCTCAGACTCGATATGCCGCAGACTCACCTTGACCCCGAACAGGTGTATAAGAACATTGATTATACTGCGGATTATTTCTTCGGAGAATACTGCGAGGAAAGCTTGTATAAAGATGGTGAGCTCCAGTATAAGGGAGACAGCGTAAAAACGTTCTTTACATCTCATAAAAGTATTGACTATCCCTATCTCAGCGAACGGAAGATCAGCTTACTGCCTGTTAGGATAAACTGCAGCAGTTCAAAAATGTCACTGTGGTTCTGCTCCGACAGCGATGAGAACAATTTGACTTCTGTAGACGGAGAGCTTGATGTAAAGGACGGGAAGCTCGTATTCACTCCCGCAGATAAATATAAATTTACCGAACCGCTTGTGTATGATTTCTCTTTCAGAGGTCCGCATCTTACGCTTTCTTGTGACGGCGAAAGTGTGGAATTAACTTCACCGAGCTTCTCCGAAGACTACTCCTATAATAAGTTTACGGTAGACAACCAAGCTGACGGTCAAATGCCTGATGATATAGTACTGATCCATATATATAAATATGGGAATAACAACACTTACAAAACTCAGGAATGCTATCTGAAAACCAAAGAAAACAACGATTATATCAAAAATGTTGCGGCTTATCTCGGAGACGATGGAAGATTTAACTTCTCCTGGACAGATGACGACGGCACGATTCATGCATATGAGATGGTGTATTTCTATGTAGACAGAGGTATTATACTTACCGACGGTACAAATACATATTTTTATACGAAGCGATAATTACGGAGGATTTATGCTATGAAAAAGATTACAATAAGATCAGCGGTGTTTTTGATCTCCGCATTAATGCTCCTTTCGGTGTGCGGCTGCTCCGAAAAAACCACATTTGAGATCGGAGAAAACAGATCGTCGATCAGCGGAGAAAATGCAGCCGACAACGAGATGGACGCAAACAATGCGGAAAACAACAACGAAGATGGCGACACGGCGCCGACAGCTAAATCGGGGCTCTCCGATAACATCTACAGGAATGTTCAGATTTATAATAACTTTGAAGATTATGAAGCTGATAAACATCTCAATGCAGCGGAGATATACAAGAATCTTACATATACACCCGAAATGTTATATGGGGAATATGTTCAAGAAGGGCTTATGGATCCCAAAAAAAGACATATAGATTACGACAACAATATATTTTTGGATTATGCGGCGAATTCGTCTTACATGACTATCGAAGTCGAGAGCAGTTACTCGTCAAGCGGTAAAGACACGATCGAGATCGGTACTCTGCCGTGCGAAATGCTATCGGGTACTCGTACTTATGACTTTGACATAAGGAAATTGAGTAAAATCAGCAAGTACCATTGGATGACATTATATTTCCCCCAGAGAACAACAAACGTCTTAGGAAACGACGGAGAGTATGATTACAGAGAAACAGGCATTACAGGCGCATTTTATATCGAAAATCATAAACTGATATTCACTCCGCTTATAAAGATTGAATATGATAACGATTATAAAAATGTTATTGAATATGAGTTGTCGGATAAGAATATAGAATTTGAATTCAGGTTTGACGGCGGAATGATAACGCTAAAAAATTCCGATGGGGAAAAGGTTTCGCTCGTTGCAAAGGGACTTTCGGAGGTTTATCATTATATAGATGTGGAAGGTTTCACAGCGTCTGAAACAAGTAAAATAGACAATATTTGCGGATTTGATATTTACAAGGGTTATCATAGTGACCCCGATTCGACATATATCGGTTGTACGGTAAAGCTGGACAACGAAAATGACGATTACTATTTTAACAACTATGACAATCTTGTAGCACATTTTAACGAGGATGGGATCATGCAGTTCTCGTGGGCGGAAATTGACGGCACACCGCACGCCTATGAGTTTGTATATTTCTACTGCGGTGATGATGGGCTTATCCTCACCGACGGAGAAAAGGTATATAAATACACCGCTTCTTACTCCGATTATAAGCTCGGTGCAGGCGTTGAAACGACCGATGATGAAGAACTCGACAAACTCAGTCAGGGCAAAGTCGCAGCTATCGCAGAGAAGAAAAAGAACCTCATGGAAGAACTCAAAGCAGCATTTGAGAAAGAGGGCATAAGTGTTGCGGTCAACGACGACACAGGCGAGATAATGCTTGATTCCTCCGTACTGTTCGGCGTGGATCAGTATGAGATCACAGATAAGGGTCAGGAGTTCCTCAAAAAGTTCATCAAAGCGTATTCGTCGGTTATCCTCAAGGACGATTACGAAGGCTTTGTATCGAAAATCATGGTCGAGGGTCACACAGACTCAACGGGTGAGAGAAAGCACAACGAGGAGCTTTCCCGGAAGAGAGCCGAAGAGGTAATGAACTACTGCTTGTCCGATAAAGCGGGCATTGACAAAGACATAAAGACCGATATGGAAAAACTTATGGAAGCAGTAGGCTATGCGGACGACTACCCGATATTCGACGAGGGCGGCAAGGAAGACCCCGATAAGTCGAGACGAGTATCCTTTAAGTTTGTCATCGACATGGAAAATGCATCACAGCTTGAAGCGATCTCGGAAAAGAGCCAGGTTGAAGATGAAGAACCCGAAGAATCGGAACCGGCAGACGATGACGAAAAAACAGAATAATACATACAACAGAAAGCCCGGCGTTTGTCGGGTTTTTCTGTTTGTAAAAATGCACAAAAACGGGGAATCTGTTCCGTGTCATTTCAACAAGCAAAATTATCGCTTTTTCTTGAAATAGCATATTTTTTGTGATAACATATAACAGGTGTCGCTCGCTCCAATCAAGCGAGCTTGTTGGAGCTTTGCTCCTTGTTTAAAAGTGCTAAATCGGTTTATACTAATTCTATAAAAGCAAAGGGGTGTTATTTATGTGCGGCATATGCGGATTTACGGGAAATATAGAAAAACGCAGCGAGGTACTGCATAATATGGCCGAGGTCATCACACACAGAGGACCCGACAGCGACGGTTACTATACCAATGAAAAAATATCTATGGGTTTCCGCCGCCTCAGTATCATAGACCTTGACGGCGGCAGCCAGCCTATTTATAACAAAGATAAAAGCATGGTTCTTACCTTCAACGGGGAAATATACAACTATAAAATTCTGAGAAAAGAGCTTATCGAAAAGGGCTATGAATTTTATACTCAGACAGACAGCGAGGTCATTCTGCACGGCTTTGAGGAATGGGGCGAAAAGGTTCTCGACAGACTCAGAGGTATGTTCGGATTTGCTGTCTATAACAGCAAGGATGATTCTCTCTTTATTGCAAGAGATTTCTTCGGCATCAAACCTATACACTATGCGCAGGTAGGCGAGCACTTTGTGTACGGTTCGGAGATAAAGAGTATCCTTGAGTTCCCTCTCTATCAGAAAAAATTCAACGCAAAAACACTCGATAACTATTTGTCGTTCCAGTATGCGCTCCCGCCCGAAACATTTTTCGAGGGTATATACTGCCTGCTGCCCGGACACTATCTTTGGTACAAAGACGGCAGGATAACAACGCATAGATACTGGGAGGCAACATTCGAGCCGGACGAATCGCTTACGGAAGAAGAAGCTGTCGATACTATCGAGAAAGTTTTCGAGGAGTCCGTAAACGCGCACAAGATAAGCGACGTAGAGGTAGGGTGTTTCCTTTCAAGCGGCGTTGACAGCAGTTATGTTTCGACGTATTTTGCGGATCAGAAAACATTTACCGTCGGTTTTGATTTCGGAGAAAAATACAACGAGATCGATTGGGCGAGAGGACTTTCCGAGAAGATCGGAGTAGACCACAAGTACAAGATCATTTCAAGCGAGGAGTTCTGGGGCAATATACGCAAGGTGCAGTACCATATGGATCAGCCCCTTGCGGACCCGTCCTGTATTGCTCTGTACTTTGTATCGAAGCTTGCAAGCAAATATGTAAAGGTAGTGCTTTCGGGCGAAGGCGCAGACGAATTGTTCGGCGGGTACACCATCTATAACGAGATAAACTCGCTGAGAGGTTATCAGAAGCTTCCTCTCGGACTGAGAAAATTCCTTGCCGCAGTTGTCAGACCTCTGCCGAAATTCAAGGGCAGGAACTTCCTTCTCAGAGGCGCTCAGAGCGTGGAGGAAAGATTTATCGGAAACGCTTTCATGTTCAATAAAGCCGAGAAGCAGAAGATACTCAAAGACGCAG
>CADBRK010000155.1 GCA_902797065.1 uncultured Ruminococcus sp. | reverse complement strand
CTTTTTCTTCCTTATCCATCTCGGCAATATCGGCTTCTATCTGGGCGCATATCGGCAGTACGCCTGCGTTCTCGCTTTCTGCGACAGTCTTCACGACTTTATATCCCTCGTTATTCTCAATGCCGTTTGCGAAATCGTCCTCGCTCATATTAGCGGCATAGATAACGGGCTTATTTGTAAGCAGCGCAACGTCCGAAAGAAGGGCTTTTTCTTCATCGGTACACTCGACGGAACGAGCGGGCTTACCCTCTTCGAGAGTCGCCTTTACACGCTTGAAGAAATCGAGATCGGCCTGATATTTTTTATCGGCTTTCAGCATTTTGGTTGTCTTGTCGATACGTCTGTCTATCATCTCGACGTCGGAGATAATAAGCTCGAGGTTTATCGTATCTATATCGCGCTGAGGGTCAATGCTGCCCTCGACGTGGATAATGTCGTCGTCCTCAAAGCACCTTACAACGTGTACGATAGCATCGCATTCCCTTATATTTGAGAGGAACTTGTTGCCGAGACCCTCGCCCTTTGAAGCACCCTTTACAAGACCCGCAATATCGACAAACTCTATCGAAGCAGGGGTGTACTTTTCGGGATCGTACATCTCCGCAAGCTTATCGAGTCTTTTGTCGGGTACGGCTACTACGCCCACATTCGGCTCTATCGTACAGAACGGGTAGTTTGCGCTCTGAGCGCCTGCGTTTGTTATAGCGTTAAAAAGCGTACTCTTGCCGACATTCGGCAGGCCGACTATACCTAATTTCATATTTACACATCTCCTGTATTCATTTTGTCGGTGAACATTGCACCGAACGCACAATTACAGATATTATATCATACTTAAGTGAATTCTACAAGAGGCAGAGAGACTAAAAAATATAAGTCTCCCCGCAATACCAGCGAAAAGACTTGTATAATCAACGTTTCTTTCTCTTCTCAGTCACTTAACCCGTCTGCATAAACATCTGAGATACCGCGATAAAACCTCCCGCACCTCATACACTTTGCGGTATTCGTTCCGACGTCATCACAGCATAAGTTCGCCGTCTTCCCCGGAGCCGTCATACTGACCTTTGTAAACCACCGATTTGATGAAATCCGTCAGCAGCTGCTGTATTTCGAGGCAGTCCTCGAGCATTGATTTGCCCAGCACCTGGCTGACATACCCCGTCATTACCAAAAGTCTTAACCAGTATTCGGCTTCTGCTGTCTTGTCAAGAGCTTCGTTCATTCTTTTGGCAAAGTCGTCTTTATTAACGGCTGTCTCCGCTGCGTTGATAATTATCCCGATAGACGTTGCGCTCTCTATCATCTGTTCGGATACGATCGGCTCACGTTTTTCGTTCACAAGACTCTGATACAGCTTTATCACACGGGACGCAAACTTCAAAGCTTTGTCGAGTATAGAGTTTTCAATATACATATAACATCTCCCTCTCAATTATGTATTATATTTTTCTCCGAATCCTATCGGAGACAGCGACATATTATATATACAAAATTACCCCGTCACCATTGTGACGGGGCATCAGAGTGACCCGGACGAGAATCGAACTCGTGTTACCGCCGTGAAAGGGCGGTGTCTTAACCGCTTGACCACCGGGCCGAAGTAGCGATAGGTGGACTCGAACCGCCGACCTTTCGGGTATGAACCGAACGCTCTAGCCAACTAAGCTATATCGCCATATTTGCGTCACCTTCAGTGACAAATAATATTATAGCGGTTTTTTTCCTGTTTGTCAACCGTTTTTTAAAAAATATTTTGCTGTTTTTAAAGAGATATATTTTTTCAAATGAATTGCAACGTCTTTTTTGTTGTGGTATAATATTATTCAGTCCGGAGATGACCGGCGATCCGCACCTTGCATTACTTATTGCCTGTCATCATCCTAAAGGAGGAATATCAGTTATGAAAGACGAAACAAAATGCCTGCATTCGGGCTATCACCCAAAGAACTCGGAGCCGAGAGTTGTTCCCATAGTTCAGAGTACAACATATGTTTATGACTCGACCGCAGAGGTTGCCTCTGTTTTCGACGAACCCACAAAATCGCTTATTTACTCACGCTTCGCCAACCCGACAGTTATGGCTGTCGAGGAAAAGATATGCGACCTCGAAGGCGGCGTAGGCGCAATGTGTACATCATCGGGTCAGGCAGCGTCGCTTATGTCTATCCTTAATATATGTCAGGCAGGCGACAGCTTCATCAGCGTAAGCGAAATATACGGCGGCACTATCAATCTGTTCGCTTACACTCTCAAAAAGCTTGGTATAGAGTGTATTTTCGTATCGTCACGCGACGACGACGAAACTGTAGAAAAGGCTTTCAAGCCGAACACAAAGGCAGTTTTCGGCGAGACTATCGCAAACCCGGCTCTTACGGTATTCGATATCGAGAGATTCGCAAACATAGCCCACAAGCACAACGTACCGCTTATCATCGACAATACATTTGCTACTCCAGTACTCTGCAAGCCGTTTGAATTCGGCGCAGATATAGTAATCCACTCCACGACAAAGTACATGGACGGTCACGCAGTTCAGGGCGGCGGCGTAATAGTTGACAGCGGTAACTTTGACTGGACTAACGGCAACTTCCCCGAGCTTTGCACTCCCGACGAGTCGTATCACGGCATTATCTATACTGAGACATACGGCAAGGCTGCTTATATAGTAAAAGCAAGAATGCAGCTCATGCGTGACTTCGGAGCATACCCCGCCGCACACTCGGCATTCCTGCTCAACCTGGGTCTTGAAACTCTCCCGATCAGAATGAAGAACTACTGCGAGAATGCGCTCACAGTTGCAAAGTATCTCAAGAACAACAAGCACATCGAGAGCATTACATACCCGGGTCTTGAAGGCGACGCAAACTACGAGCTTGCTCAGAAGTACCTCAAGGGTGCTAGCGGCGTTATCTCCTTCGTTATAAAGGGCGGCAGAGATACGGCCATGAAGTTCATGGACTCTTTGGAACTTGCTTCAAACGAAGTACACGTTGCCGACATACGCACATGCGTGCTTCACCCCGCAAGCGAGACTCACCGTCAGCTCACCGACGAGCAGCTTGTAGCTGCAGGAATCGAGCCGGGCATGGTTCGTTTCTCCGTCGGACTCGAGAACGTCGAGGATATTATCGCCGATCTCGAAAAAGCTTTCGCAGCACTCGACTAATAACAAGATTAAAAAAACAGAAAAATAAGCCTCGCTGTTTTGGCGGGGCTTGATTCAATAACGGCAGGTGTCTGATATGAATATAGTAATTACCGATCTTAAAACCGTAACCGTCGGAGATATAAGCATTGACTGCCTGAGCGAATTCGGCACGGTGACGGCGTACGATCTTACGGAAAAAAGTCTTGTCGCAGAGAGAGTCAAAGACGCAGATATTATCCTGTGCAACAAGACGCCCATGTGCAGAGAAACTCTTGAATCGGCAAAAAATGTACGGTATATCGGGCTTTTTGCAACGGGCTACAACAACATTGATATTGACTATGCAAAACAGCGCAACATAACAGTATGCAATGCGGCAGGCTATTCCACAAACGCCGTGGCACAGCATACGTTTGCAATGATACTCGAACACTATTCCATGGTATCACGATACGACGCATTTGTAAAAGACGGCGGCTGGATACGTTCGGATGTATTCTCCCCCATCGTATATCCCACGGAAGAGCTTGCCGGGAAAACCATAGGCATAATCGGTCTTGGCGCTATCGGCAGCACGGTTGCAAAGATCGCAGAAGCGTTAGGCATGAATGTGCTTTACTATTCCCGCTCCAAAAGCAACGCGGATCTTGACACGCTGATACGCTCAAGCGATATTGTTACGGTACACTGTCCGCTCAACGAACAGTCGAAGCACATGTTCAACAAAGAGATGTTTGAGAAATTCAAGCAAGGCGCATTCTT
>CADBRK010000154.1 GCA_902797065.1 uncultured Ruminococcus sp. | reverse complement strand
GCTGCCCGAAAGCAAATTGCCTGTTGAGAATATCGGTATCCCGGATACAGCCGTCCCCGACAGCGATACGGATACACCCGAGAGTCATCTTGAGAGCGAAACGAAAGAAAAGAGTAAATTTCATTTTATTCTCAATGCGTCTACAAAAAAGTATCATATAACGGAATGTTCGGGCGTAAAGAAGCTTTCTGAGAGCAAGCGTACCGATACAGATATAGAAGCCTATACTCTTGATGAAGCGAGAGCGGTGATCGAGAGCGAGGGCTATGAATTATGCGGATTTTGTGCAAAGCAGGTGCAGGAATGAAAAACTATGACATTTGTATATTTGATCTCGACGGTACTCTGATCAACAGCCTCGACGATCTTGCCGACAGCTGCAACGAAGCCTTGAAAATGAACGGTATGCCTGTTCATGAAACGGAAAAATACAGATATTTTGTTGGCAGCGGGATAAAGAATCTGATTAAAAGAGTCTTGCCCGATCACGGAGACGACGAAACCCTCGCACAGCGTGTGTACGAAGGGTTCAATACTGCGTACCAAAAAAATTGCCTGAATAAAACCAAGCCCTACAGCGGTATAAAAAATATGCTCGCGGTTCTCGCAAAACACGGTGTAAAGCTTGCCGTTCTCTCGAATAAACCGGACGACTTTTCCAAAATGATCACCGATACTCTTTTCGACGTGGGTACGTTTGACGCGGTGTGGGGCAAAAAAGCCGAATTTCCCATAAAGCCCGACCCGACGGCGCTGCTTGCCATTCTTGATTCTTTTTCTGCGGTACCCGACAGATGTCTGTATGTAGGCGACAGCGACGTAGACTGCATCACCGCGCGTAATGCCGGCGTTGATTTTGTCGGCGCACAATGGGGATTCAGAGGCAGACAAGAGCTTGTAAACGCCGGGGCGGAGTTTATCGCGGCGACCCCCGAAGATATTGTAAATAAGGTGTGTTCCAATGAATAAGATAAACTATCAGATACAGCTTGATAAGCTGATCGCTTCACTCGGGGATAAAGTGCCGACTCTGCTTTTGCACAGCTGCTGTGCGCCGTGCAGCAGTTATGTCATAGAGTATTTGTCGCAGTATTTTTCTATAACCGTGTTTTACTATAATCCCAATATTTCACCCGAGGAGGAGTACCGCTTCAGGAGCAGCGAACAAAAAAGGCTTATCGCCGAAATGCCCGTTAAGTACCCTGTCACGTATATCGACGAGGAGTACGACAGCAGACAGTTCTTTGACGCCGTTAAAGGTCTTGAAAACGAACCCGAGGGCGGCAGGCGCTGCGAAAAATGCTTTGAACTCAGACTCGGCAGAACCATACAGCTTGCAAAAGAGATGGGCTTCGACTATGCTGCCACAACACTTTCGATCAGTCCGCTGAAAAACGCTCAGCTTCTCAATGAGATCGGAAAACGTCTTTCCGAGAAACAGGGCGTAAACTGGCTCGGATCGGATTTCAAGAAAAAGGGCGGATATAAACGCTCAACCGAGCTTTCAAAGGAATACGGCCTGTACAGACAAAATTACTGCGGCTGTGTTTTTTCAAAGAGAGATGCCGATAAAAAATGATATTTACGGGAAGATACCTGAATATGCGGTTCTTCCTTTTTTTATAAAAAACTCAGCACTTTCTTGTACATTGCGCAGGTGTTTTGATCGAGTTGATCGGACTGTACTGCGGGGGTAAACCGGATGTGAATCTACAAAAAATTTATTGTTCCAAAAGTCATTTATATTCTTTGTATACCCTTGACAAAATACATCAGATATGCTAACATATATAGAATTAAAGAAAAGAATGAATAAAAGAAAAGATTAAAAAGAGGAGTGTTTTATTATGGCATTTTATTTTGATGAACCGTCACGTACATTCGGCGAGTATCTCTTGGTTCCGGGCTATTCTTCAAGCAAGTGTATCCCCACTTCGGTTAGTCTGAAAACCCCGCTCGTCAAGTTTAAAAAGGGAGAGACATCTGCTATCGAGATGAATATCCCTATGGTCAGCGCTATCATGCAGTCGGTATCAAACGATACTATGGCGATCGCACTTGCGAAAGAGGGCGGTATTTCTTTCATTTACGGCTCACAGTCGGTAGAGGACGAGGCAGCGATGGTTGCTCGTGTAAAGAATTACAAGAAGGGCTTTATTACGTCTACATCAAATACTACACCCGAGAACACTCTTGCGGATATTATTGTACTTAAAGAAATAACGGGTCATTCCACTGTTGCCGTAACAGATGACGGTACGGCTCACGGTAAGCTGCTCGGTATCGTAAGCAGCAGAGATTACAGAGTAAGCAGAATGGATCCCTCAACAAAAGTAAAAGAATTCATGACTCCGCTTGATAAGCTCGTTACAGCTCCGACTACGACGACGCTTAAAGAAGCAAACGATCTTATCTGGGAAAACAAGCTCAACAGCCTGCCGCTTGTTGACGAGGACGGCAAACTTGCCTACATCGTTTTCAGAAAAGACTACGACTCACATAAAGAGAACGTAAACGAGCTTCTCGATTCCCATAAGAGTTATATTGTAGGCGCAGGTATCAATACACGCGACTATGCGGAGAGAGTACCCGCACTGCTCAACGCAGGCGCAGATGTACTCTGTATCGACTCCTCCGAAGGCTTCTCCGAGTGGCAGAAGCTTACGATAGAATGGATCAGAAAGAACTACGGCGACGGCGTTAAGGTCGGCGCAGGAAACGTCGTTGACAGAGACGGCTTCAGATTCCTTGCGGACTGCGGCGCAGACTTCATCAAGGTTGGTATCGGCGGCGGTTCGATCTGTATCACAAGAGAAACAAAGGGTATCGGCAGAGGTCAGGCAACGGCTCTTATCGAAGTATGCAAGGCTCGTGACGAGTATTTCGAGGAGACAGGCGTTTATATCCCCGTATGCTCCGACGGCGGTATCGTACACGACTATCACATTACCCTCGCTCGTGCAATGGGCGCAGATTTTGTAATGCTCGGCAGATATTTCTCACGCTTTGACGAAAGCCCGACAGAAAAGCTCAGGATCAACGGCAACTACGTTAAGGAGTATTGGGGCGAAGGTTCAAACAGAGCAAGAAACTGGCAGAGATACGATCTCGGCGGCGACAAGAAGCTTTCGTTTGAAGAGGGCGTTGACAGCTATGTTCCTTATGCAGGCGCATTGAAGGATGGCGTTGCGATCACCACATATAAGATCAAATCCACGATGTGCAACTGCGGCGCTTTGTCTATCCCCGAGTTCCAGCAGAAAGCAAGGCTCACACTTGTTTCCTCAACAAGTATCGTCGAAGGCGGCAGCCACGACGTAATTGTAAAGAGCAGCGTTTACAATAATCAGTAATTATTCATAATCTGTATTCCCGCGTCATGAGGAAGTATAAAAAGGCTTTCTTATGACGCTGAATTTTTTTATAACAAACGTCATTCGCTTCAATCAGGCAAGAATGTCGGACCTTAGCTCATTGTTTAATCATAAGAAAACATAATAAGAACATATATGAAAAATGAATAAAATATTAATAAGACTACTTCTTAATATACAATTACATACGGAAAAATGTGAATAAATTTCACTTAAAGTGCGCAAATAGCTCCCGAAAGGGCTTTTTAAAAAATTTTTGTTTCATTTTTGTATAAATTTCTCAAATCCACCTTTACAACATCCGATTTTTGTTTTATAATTACTATAAGTCTAATTATGTGTAACAGTAAATCTGAGTTTTTTGTATAACACAGTCACAGAAAGGTTGGATATAGGAATGAGTATTGAAAAAGCAAAGGCAGAGCTTGAAAACACGAAAGCTTTCAGGCGTCTGGAGGCTCTCTTTGATGAGGGTACATTTTCACAGATCGCTCCTTTCACAAAGTCGGGCGACGGCTACGCTGAGGCTGCGGCAGGATACGGAGAAGTGAACGGATGCCCCGTGTATGCATTTGCGCAGAACAGCGATATATGCGGCGGTGCGATGTCTAAGGCACAGGCCGCAAAGCTTATAAAGATGTATGATCTTGCGCTGAAAACAGGAACGCCCGTTATCGGACTGTATGATTCAATAGGCGCAAGGATAAACGAAGGTATAGAAATGATGACCGCTTACGGCGAGGTACTCAATCACAGCGGAAAACTGGCAGGCGTTGTTCCTCAGATCTCGGTAATTCTCGGACCTTGCCAGGGCACTGCGGCTCTTCTGGCAGGCTGCGCCGATTTTGTGATCATGAGTGAGGACGGCAAGCTTACCGTAAAGACAAACGGAGAGGGCGGCAGCGCAAAATCAAACAAAGAACACGGCGTGTCGGCTATTACAGCCAAAGATGAATTTGCAGCGATAGAAGCAGCCAAGAATCTTGTGGAAATGCTCCCGCAGAATAATTTATCCGATCCTTACACTTCCGAAGAAATGCCGCCTATTTCCGACGGCAGCGTGATCTCGGACTTTACCGACGGAGGAAGCTTCGTTGAGCTGTTTGAAGGCTATGCAGACGCTGCAACGGTGGGATTTGCAAAGATCGAAGGCGATACCGTAGGCGTAGTAAAAACAAACGGCGATGTTCTTGACCGCCGCGCATGCGAAAAGTGCTCTAAGATCATAAGATTCTGTGACGCTTATTCCATACCGGTTGTTACTCTTGCCGATGCAAAGGGCTTTGAGTGTGTTAAGGCTGCGACAAAGCTGACTGCGGCTTATGCCGAAGCCACTACCGTTAAAATAACCGTTGTTACGGGCGAGGCTTACGGTGCGTTTTACATGGCATGCGCGGGAACGGGCGCTGCGTCCGATCTGACGATCGCTCTCGACAATGCAAGCGTTTCTCCGATCGCACCCGAAGCAGGGATAATAATTATGGATCCCAAAAAGCTCAAGACCGATGCCGAGGGCAGGAAAAAAGCCGTAGAAGAGTTTAAAGCAAACGAGTGCTCGGCTATGCGTGCAGCCGAAGCAGGACATATAGACAGCGTAACGACGAAAGATGAATTGAGAAAAGCTCTTGTATCGTCGATCGATATGCTCGCAGGAAAGAGAGAAACTACTTTGCCCAAGAAGCACAGTACAATATAATTCAGGATATTACCCGAAAGGAAGAATATATTATGAGAAATCTAAAGATAACAGTAAACGGAGTAGTATATGACGTACAGGTAGAAGAAACGGGCGCATCCGCTGCTCCCGTGGCAGCCGCAGCTCCGGCAGCACCCGCTCCCGCTGCAAAACCCGCACCCGCACCTGCTCCCGCAGCTGCACCGGCAGGCTCCGTACAGATCACCATACCCATGCCGGGCACGATAGTAAGCGTAAATGTAACACCGGGTCAGTCTGTAAAGAAGGGTGATGTTCTGGTTGTATTCGAAGCTATGAAAATGGAAAACGATATTCAGGCACCGCAGGACGGCAAGGTTGCTTCCGTGCTTTGCGTAAAGGGCGAGAATAAAGATTCCGGCGCAGTTCTTCTCACATTGGAATGATAATACAGTAACAGTCTGAGAAAGGAATGTAAGATATGGCTAAAGAAAAGTTTGGCAAAGAAAAAGCCGCTAAAGAAAGAACGGTAAAACAACCTTCTTCCGAGAAAAAGCCTGTAAAAAGCAAAAAAATAGGGATCACCGAAACGATTCTCCGAGACGCGCACCAGTCGCTTATCGCAACGAGAATGACAATAGATGAAATGCTCCCGATACTGCCTGCTCTCGATAAGATCGGCTTTCATTCGCTGGAATGCTGGGGCGGCGCAACGTTCGATTCCTGCCTGAGATTCCTTGACGAGGATCCGTGGGATCGCTTGAGAACTATCCGCAAAAATTGTCCGAACACAAAGCTGCAGATGCTTTTCAGAGGACAGAATATGCTCGGCTATCGTCACTATGCGGATGATGTTCTCGAATACTTTGTTCAGAAGAGTGTTGCAAACGGTATAGATATTATCCGTATCTTCGACGCTCTCAATGATATAGATAACCTGAAAACCGCAGTTAAGGCAGCAAAAAAAGAGGGTGCGCACGCACAGATCGCTATGTCGTATACGACAGGCCCCGTGTTTGACACTCAGTATTATGTCGATTATGCAAAGAGGATCGCCGATATAGGCGCAGACTCCATCTGTATAAAGGATATGGCTGCTTTGCTTACCCCGTACAGAACGGAAGAGCTTGTCAAGGCTATCAAGGGCGCAGTAGATCTGCCGGTTCAGATACATACACATTACACTTCGGGTCTTGCTTCGATGTGCCTAATGAAGGCTGTTGAGGCAGGCGCAGACGTAATTGATACAGCAATGTCTCCGCTGGCGCTCGGAACATCTCATGCGCCCACGGAATCTATGGTTGCCGCACTCAAAGAGACTCCGTATGATACCGGACTTGATCTTGTTGCCCTGACAGAGATAAGAGATTACTTCATGAAACTGAGGAAGAAGTATCTCGACAGCGGGCTGCTTGATCCGAAGATGCTTGCCGTAGACGCAAACGCACTTATATATCAGGTGCCGGGCGGTATGCTCTCGAACCTTTTGTCACAGCTTAAGCAGATGGGCAAGGAGGATCAGCTTGAAGAAGTTCTCAAAGAGGTTCCGCGCGTGAGAAAAGACGCAGGTTATCCGCCGCTTGTTACTCCGTCGTCACAGATCGTCGGCACGCAGGCCGTGAGCAACGTAATTTTCGGCGAGAGATACAAGAATGTCAACGGACAGTTCAAGGATCTTGTTCAGGGCAAGTACGGTAAAACTCCCGTTCCGATAGACGAGAAATTCAGGAAACAGATCATCGGCGACGAGAAGCCTGTTACATGCAGACCCGCAGACCTTCTCGAACCCGAACTTGACAAACTCAGAAAGGAATGCGAAGAGTGGTGCGAGCAGGAGGAAGACGTTCTCTCCTATGCACAGTTCGACCGCGTTGCGATCAAATTCTTCGAGAAACGCCGCAATAAGAAGGCAGGTATCGACGCAGAGAACTTTGACCCCAAAAACAAGGTTCATCCTATCTGATTTAACACGGTTAAAAAACGATCGGCGGGCTGCCAAAAGGTCAGGCGTATGCTGGCAAGGCTGTCGGTTTGTTTAAATATATCATCTGACATCACGTCCCTTACGGACTTAATAATGTTCCGTAAGGCATAATATAATTTCATCTGTAGAGGAAGTTTACAATGGAAGAACAAGGAAAAAAGAATCTTCCCGATGAGGTTCAGGCTGAAGCAGCCGGGAATACGGAACCTCGGAAAGAAGAAGGATCGCCGGGGGTGAATTCCCCGAGCGGAAGACAGGAGCCGGGACAGCCATACGGTTACCCACAGTCTCCGAATGCATACGGAGCTGTTCCGAGAGCTCCGCAATACGGATACCCTGCGGCGCCCGGTGCGGCTTATCTGCAGACGCCATATCAGACAGGCTATCCGCAGTATCCGCAGCAGGGTCAGCCCTACCGTCCTCAGAACGCGGGCGCATATCCTGCGCAAACGGCCGCAAGACCTTATGGTTCTTATCAGCAGAACGCCAACGGAACAGGTCCCGGTCAATATAATTATAAGGCAAGCATGCAGCAGCATAATCAGGGCAGCTCTTATACGGGAGCAGGCCCCGGTCAGTATGATTTCAGAGCGGCTGCGGCAAGTGCGGCTCAAAAGCCTCAAGGTTCTGCTGTAGTTCCGCCGCAGAACCCCTCTGCGCCCCAGGGAGGACAGCCGTACGGCTACGGCAATTATCAGCAGCAGTATCCGAATTATCCGAAGCCCCAGGGCGCAGGTTACGGATATTATCCTCAGGGACAGCAGCAGTACGGTTTTCCGTCACAATTCGGAGCTGTTCCTCCGGGACAATCGTTTATTCAGTTTACCCCTCAGTACGGATACGGCAGCAATATGTACAATCAACAGAGGCCGAATCAGCCTGTGGGATATAACGCACCTCCGCAGGGACGCCCCGCTGCACCTGCAAATCTTTCAAAGCCGGGTACTCCCAAGGCAGACAAACCCGCGGAGAAGAAACCCGAGGAAAAACCTGTTAAGGAAACCAAGAAGCCCGAGACCGAAGAAAAGAAACCTGCCACAGCTGCCGTAAAGGAAGAGGTAGTTGAGGAGATCATCACGGAGGACGGAAAGAAAAAGAAGATCGTTAAAAAGGTAGTGAAAAAATCTGCTGCCGACCGTGACGATAAATCAACGCCGGGTTTTGTTCGGGATCAGGTAAAGGAGATCAAAAACCGCACGGGCGAAGAACCTGTTGTGGTAATGAAATCCAAACAAAACAAGAAGAAAGCAAGCAAAGAAGGCGTTTACGAGCCGACTCTGAAGCATATGATCTTCGGACAGCCTAAGAAGGATACCAGCAGCAAGGACGCAGAATTCTTCGAATGGAAATGCCCGGAATGCGGAACCGTCAATGCCGACTATGTATCGACATGCAAGTGCGGCTGTACTCAGAGAAGAGCGCAGAATATCGCAAAAGGAAGAATTCCGAGACCTGCCAGGAAAGCCCCTGCCGCAGCTCCTTCAAAACAGGACGCTCAGCCCGGTATAATCAAAAACGAGAAGCAGGCAATACCCGAGGTCAGCAAAGATCAGCTCATTACTCCCGACGATATGTTCGAGTTTGACCGCCCGGCAGAGCCCGTAAGCGAAAGCTCGGAATCTACCATGGAGTTTATTCCCGTACAGCCTAAGCCCGACGAGCCGAAGGACGATTATGATCCCGAGATGCCCGAAAAGATAGAGCTTACCGAGGAGGAAAAGAAAGCTCAGATAGATGAGTTTATGAGAGCACCGATCCAGGTATGGCGTCCGAAATCAAAGAAAGCTTCCGATAAAAACGAAAAGTCCGAGATCTTCGTAATGGGCAAACCCGAAGAAGAGAAAAAGCCGGAGCAGCCGGAAAAGTCTGAAAAGGCCGAAGAATCTCCGAAGCCTGAGGATACACCTGCCGAACCCGAAAAGAAGACCGAGAAGGAACCCGATAAGGATAAAGAGGTTAAACCGGAGCCGGCTAAGGTCAAGCCCGTTGCCGTAACGGCGGCTAAGAAGGAAGAAAAGCCTGCCGCCAAGACTGCCGAACCCGACGAATTCGACGGCAAGGTAAGCGATACGGAATGGAAGTGCTCGTCATGCGGAGCGCTCGTTTCGTTGGACAGTAATGTTTGTAAATGCGGTCATCAGCGCGGCAAGCGTATGATGACTTATGAAGATATTCTTCGCGCTACACGCAAAAAGCCTTTGGCAAAGCCCGAGGAAAAAGAGAACGTTAAGCCCGAAGCGAAGCCGCAGGCAGCTGCCGACAAAAAGCCCGAAGCAAAACCGGCTGCAAAGTTACCCGTAAAGACAGCCGAGAGCGCAGGCGATAAGAAGTCCGACAATAAAGATGTAAAATCACTGATAAAGCCCGACGGCGCATCGGCAGTGAAGACTCTTGTAAAGCCGGATACCAAATCGGTTCAGAGTCCGGCATCAAAGCCCGGAACAAAAACCGAAAAGCCGCAGGCAGATATGCCTGAACTTGACAAAAAAGCCGAGAGTAATGCAGCACAGGTGAAAAAGCCCGAAAAGGCGCTTTCTCCGAAGGAAGAACTCGAAGCAAAGATCAGGGCAGAGGAAGAGGCGAAGGTCAAGGCTGAACTTGAAGCAAAGAAAAAGGCCGAGAAAGAAGCAAAACGCAAAGAAGAAGAGCGTATCGCCAAAATAAAAGCCGAAGAGGAAGCAAAGATCAAAGCGGAACTTGAGGCTAAGAAAAAAGAAGAAGAGCGTCTTGCAAGAATAAAGGCCGAAGAAGAGAGAAAAGCCAAAGAAAGAGCGGAATTCGAGGCAAGAATAAGAGCCGAGGAAGAAGCAAAGATAAAGGCAGAATTTGAGGCAAAACGCCGTGCAGAAGAAGAAGCAAGACGCAGAGCCGAAGAAGAAGCAAGACGTAAGGCAGAGCTTGAAAGAAGACTGCGCGCCGAAGAAGAAGCAAAACGCAAGGCTGCGGAGGAAGCTAAGCGCGTAGCCGCAGAGAAGGAAGCAAAGCGTAAGGCCGAGGAAGAAGCAAGGCGTAAAGCCGAAGCAGAAGCAAGAAAACAGGCAAAAGAATTGGAAGCAAAGAAAGCTGCCGAGGAAGCAAGAAAGAAAGCCGAAGCAGAAAAAGCGAGACGCAAAGCAGAAGCCGAAGCAAGACTCAAAGCTAAAAACAATGCCGAAACGGAAGCTGCGAATAAAGCAAAATCAGAGGCCGAGACAGCAATAAAGCGCAAAAAGGATAAGAAAGAAGCTGCCGATAATGCCGCAGAAACAGCGAAACAAAAAGCCTATGAAGAGAAGCAGCGCAGAATAAAGGAAGCCGAAGAAAGATTTAAAGCTAAAATAGCTGCAGAAATAAGAGCGGCTTCTACCGCAAAATTCAGAGCCGAAATATATGCTAAAGTTAAAGCCGAAGAAGAAGCAAGACGTAAGGCGGAAGCCGAAGCAAGACTTAGAGCTAAGAATGAAGTGCTCGAAAAAGCAGCACAGACTGCTAAACTGAAAGCCGAAGAGGCAAAACGTATCAAGGCAGAAGAGGAAGCAAGGCGTAAAGCAGAGGCAGCTGCAAGACTTAAAGCTAAAGAAGAAGCTGCCGCAAAAGCCGAGCAGGAAGCAACACTCAAAGCCGAAGAAGCTAAGCGCATCAAGGCAGAGGAAGAAGCAAGACGTAGAGCCGAGGCCGCAGCAAGACTTAAAGCTAAAACCGAAGCCGAGAAAAACGCCGAGCAAGCAGCGTCTAAGATGGCTGAAGAAGCTGTTAGAAAGAAAGCCGAAGAAGAAGCTAAGCGCAAAGCCGAAGAAGAGGCAAAACGCAAAGCCGAAGAAGAGGCAAGACGCAAAGCGGAAGAACAGGCACTTCGCGAGCGTATCCGTGCAGAGATCGAAGCAAAGATAAGAGCCGAAGAAGAAGCAAGAAAGAAAGTCGAAGAAGAAGCTAAGCTCAGAGCAATAGCAGAAGCAAGGCTGAATGAAAAACAAAAAGCCGAAGACGCAGTAATCAAAATTGCAAGAGCTAAAGCAGATGCAGCTAGGATAGTGGCAGAAGCCGAAGCTAAGCGTAAAGCCGAGGAAGAAGCAAAGCGTCGTGCAGAGGAAGAAGAAGCAAGACGCAAAGCCGAAGAAGAAGCAAAGCGCAGAGAAGAAGAAGAGCGCAGAATAAAGGCAGCCGAAGAGGCAAAACGCAAAGCCGAAGAGGAAACCAGGAAAAAAGCAGAAGAACTCAAGCGAATCCAGGAACTCCAGGCTAAGATGCGCGCCGAGGAAGAAGAACGCAAGGCAAAAGAAGAAGCCGAAAAGACAAAGCTTGCAGAAGCTGCGGCACAAAGCAAGGTACAGATCGAGGAAGAAGATCTCAGCCATTTGTCGCCTCTCCAGAGAAGAATACGTGAACAGGAACGCACGATGCTTCTTGAGCAGAAGATGCGTACCGGAGCATATGCAAGACCTCAGTCTGCTCCCCGCCCCGTTCAGCCGCCCGTACAGGAGACGCAGCAGGGACAGCCTGCTCAGCAGCCTGTTGTCAGACAGTCACCTTCGTTCAGAAATCAATCTCCGACAGCAGCACCCTCACCCGCAGCCAGAACGGCGCAGCCGCCCGTTCAGAGAGCAGCACAGCCGCCTGTTCAGAGAACACAGCAGCCTACCGTCAGACAGACTACATCCTTCAGAGACGAAGCTACCTCGGGTCAAAAGAAATCCGGAGGATTCAATCCCTTCAAGAAAAAAGTCGTTTATAAGCAGGAGAGAGAAGCAGGCGCAAACGAGTGGAAGTGCGAGATCTGCGGGCTTGTAAACGCTAACTATGTTACAACTTGTGCGTGTGGCTACCGCCGCTCGGCAAAGAGAAGAAGACCCGCAGAGGGCGCTCCTCAGCAGGTATCGGTTAATCCGCAGTCGAGAATGGAGCAGCCGAGAGTACAGATGCCTGCAAGACAGATCGACAGACCTGCGCAGGCTCCCGTAAGACCTGCCCAGTATCAGCAGCCGGTTCCGCCGGTACAGCCTACCGTAAGAGCCGCTTCTCCGACACAGCCTGTAAGACCCGTTCAGCAGACGCAGCCTGTACCGCCCGTAAGACCCGCTCAGCAGCCGGTATCGCCTGTACAGCCTCCTGTGAGACCTGTTCAGCAGACGCAGCCTGTACTGCCCGTACAGCCGCCCGTAAGACCGGTTCAACATTCGACACCTCAGCCCGAGCCGAATTCCATAAAGCTTGGCAAAGCAGAAGAGCCGTCGGATAACGGCGTAAAGCTCGAACCGAATGAGCTTATCGGAACGGGCAAGAAGATGGATATGTCCGTTGACTGGACATGCTTCCGCTGCGGACGCTCCAATGCATCGTATGTTACTACATGCGCTTGCGGTATGACAAAGAGACGTGCGGCGAGAGTTTACGAAACAGGTGTTGACCCGTATGCCGCACAGGAAGAAGAGGAGAAGAAGAAGCAGGAAGAAAGAGATAAGGCTATGGAAGCTATTCTCGAACAAAAGAGCAACTATGGTCCGAAGGCATTCGATTCCAATGTTGTTGTTGAGGTTGAAACGGTTTCCAGACAATCGGCGCTTGAACGTAAAATGACAAATATGTTCTATAACATGGTAGATAAAGCAGGCACACGCAACGCTGCACCGGCAAAGGAAGACAGACTTTCAAAATATGCTCAGGGGCAGGGCGTAGATACCGAATCCAAGCAGACTATGTCGTCGCCGAAGCGTATTCCGGAGCCGATCCCCACGCCTCCTCCCGTCAAGGCTGTAGATGATGATATGCCTAAAAAATGGGTACCGTCATCTGCCAAGAAAGCGGAAAAGAAAGCCGAAGCACCTGTTGCAGCTGCTCCCGCAGAACCTGCAGTACCCGAGAACAGCAATCCTATGTTTGACAGAGAGCCGTTCTTCGACGAGTGGAGATGCCCGGACTGCGGAACAATCAACAACGATTATGTTTCGACATGCAGCTGCGGCTGTTCACAAAGACGCGCAAAGCGTATGAATGCCGGCAATATGCCCGCAACTGCGGTACCGCATACGATGCCTACATCGACTATGCCTGCCGTAACACCCGCAACAATGCCTACACAGGCGTCAAGCACTACCGTTACACCTGCAACAAGACCGACACGGGCTTCCGCTCCTACGGTAGCTCCGTCAGCAAGATCCACTTATGCGTCGGCACCCGTTACTCCTCCGCCGAGACCGGCAGATGCAGTTCCTCCAAAGAGAGAGATACCTCCCTCACCGGCAAGAGCGGCGGCACAGCAGAACAAGCATAATGTTCCGCTGCCCAACGAGAAGCCAACTGCCACAGTGCCGTCTACGGTAATGTCGGTAACAACCGAGGCGCCCAAGAAGAATAATGACCGTGAGCCATACTTCGACGAGTGGAAATGCCCGGACTGCGGAATGATAAATAACGATTATGTAATGACTTGCAGCTGCGGCTGTTCTCAGAGAAGAGCTAAAAGACTGCAGAAGAAAAAATAAATAATTCATGCATAATAATTCTCCCTCATGTACATAATGTATATGAGGGAGAGCGTTTTTCGTTAAAAAAGCAGTCTGAGCATGTATATACGTCAGACTGCATGATTTTGTATCAATTTTTCTTTTTGTATCTGTAGAGCGCGTTCCTTGCCCAGTTTCTGTCAACCAGAAGGAAGTTTCTGTTTGTATCTTTGTCGTAGTCGCCTGCGATCTCGATACTCTTTTTGTAGATCTCAAGCCTTGTTGTCTGTACAAGATGCTCGTTGTCTTCTCCGATGAAGAAAGTAAAACCGATAAGGTCTTCACTTTCGCTGTATTTTGAAAAATATCCTCCGCTTACCTTTTCGCCCGTTCTCTTACATACTACATCGTATAATGCTACTTTGGCGATCTCCATCGCACGATCGTCGAGTCCCGACTCAAGGATATGTATTTTTTCTTTCAGCTGATTGAAAGAACCTACAAGTCTGCGTGTCACTCCTTCAAGCTCGGCATATTCCGCATATTCGGATTCAAGTTTTTCGTCGATTACACTTGAGCGGTCGATCTCGGGAATATAGTAGATCATGAATCTATACTTCATGTCGTTATACAGCATCGGGTACTTCAGTTCTGCCTCGTGTCCGCAGTGAGGACACCTGAATCTGAACAGTTCTCCGCTTATAACCTTATCGTGAAGCTGTGCGTCTGTAGTAACATTGACTGTACGGAATATTTTTACTTCGTTATCCTGTCCGCATTTTGGGCATGTAATGATTTTCATCTCTGCGCTGGACATAATTTGTCACTCCTTGGTTAAGATTTTTTCGATAAAAAATGTATTCGCGGCAGCATTTTGCCTTCTATTCCTCTTTATTATATCACAAATTGACCCTATTTGTATATAGTTATAAAAAATTAATTTTTTATATATTGACCTGGAGACAATTTTTATGTAATATATACACATAGGATATTTTATAAGAGCCGTATAATGTTAATAATATTGTAGTGTGATATGGCGTAAAAAAACAAAAGGAGTAATAGTATATGAGTATTTACAAGGATCTTAAAAAAGCAGTATCGTTCACAGTTGACGTAGTTGTTGAGAAAACAGCGTCTCAGGCACAGAAAAGCAGACTTCTTACAGTTATGAAAACAGAAGCAAAGAATATTGATCGCCTTTATATTGAACTTGGTCAGTATTTGTACGCTAATCTGAGAGACAGCATGCCGGAGAATATCGCGCACAGCTGCGACCTTATCGACGAATCAAAGGCAAGAATGAGCCGTGCGCAGGAGAAGTACCGCGAAGTAATCAGGCAGGATCTGGTGAATAAAGAGATCAACAGAGCCGAGGCAAAGGAAAACTTTGTCAGGATCAAGGAGCCTATCGTTGCAAAAGCAAAGGATACCGCAGTGCTGGTCAAGGATAAGGCTGTCGATACCGCAAGCAAGGTAAAAACGGATACGGCTGTCAAGGTGGAAGGATTGAAAAAGGCTGTGGCAGAGAGAAAGGCTAACCGTCAGAAAGCCGAAGCAACGGAATCGCCGGAAGAACCCCGGGACAATGCAGAGGAGATATGCGACAGCATTATCGAGGTAAAAGAAGAAGCAGACGTGAACGCTGCAATTAAGGAAGCCGTATCGGAAACAGAGAACGCTTGTGCCGATGACACCTGTATTACTGCCGAAAAGCCGAGCGAGCCTGCTGCAGAACCGGGTTTCCCCGTTGAGATGACAACAGAAGCGCCGCTCGACAGCAAGACTGTAGCAGAGGCTGCCGAAGAAGCAGACGATCCCACTATGGATAACAAGCCGTTTGATCAGGAGTTTCAGAGGAATGTTCCCGTTGATATAATCTCGGAAACGGAGTTTGAAGAGGACGAACCCGAGGTAAAGCCGATCGAAAAGTCTAACCCCATAGCAAAGGCTATGAAGCTCAGAAAAATAATCAGCAAGAAAGAAAACAGCGAAGAATAATAGGGGAGGTCTGAAAAATGCCTTTTATAGATTGCAAGCTTAACGTGGATGTTACAAAGCAGCAGGAGACTCAGTTAAAAGAGGAATTCGGCAAGGCAATATCATTGATCCCCGGGAAAAGCGAGATGTGGCTTATGGTGAATATCCAGCCGAAGTGTTCGCTGTATTTCCGCGGAAGCAACGATAAGCCGACTGCCATGATAACCGTTATGGTATACGGTACTCCGAACCCGAACGCCTACGATGCGCTTACGGCACGGTTCCATCAGATATTGCAGAATGTTGTGAATATCGAGGAAATGTACGTAAGTTACTCCGAAACAAGCAATTTCGGGTATAACGGGAGTAATTTTTAGGCCGGTTAACGATCTGCTGCAAGAAAACGGCATAATTGACACACATAGATCATTTAAGATTTGTTTTTATTAGTATCAGGTTTTCAAAGAAAGGTTTTGGATAATATGGAACAAGCAATAATCCAAGATAAAAAAGAAATACTTGAAGGTTTATTATCCGATGATCCTTGGACGATTCAATCCGCAGCACGCAGCGTTATCGATTGTGTTATACTCAGTAGGGAGACGATAAAGTATCTGCATGGGTATCTGAAAAAAATCAAAAAGAATCTTTCCATAGAAAGATCATACGGCGGTGGGATTGCCTCTAACAGGCGGTTTGTAGACAAAGCACTTGAAATAATAGAGAAGTTTGATTCGGCAGAGTGTTTGTGCGAGTATGCTTTTGACAGCTTTGGTCAGTACCCTTCTTCGATGAAGCGCTATGGTTTTGAAGTGTTGTCCGATACCCGGAAAGGTTATACCAACAGCGGTGTTGTAATGTGTCCTCTCTGCAAACAGAAGTACAGAATACCATGCACATATACGGGTTGGCACACAGATATGTCGGCACATGAAAGGATTTAAAAAAATTGAAAAAAATCTTTAAAACTGTTGCAATAAAGACTTGGATATGGTATAATACTAAAGCATTTGAACCGTCGTTTTGAATAACGATGCGTTTCACTGCCCGGCGAGAGCCGAACAATGAAGCAGACAGTCCTCTGGGTATGAGCCTTGCTTCGGGCTTGTATGGTATGAATGTCTGTAAACTTTAGGAGGATTTAAAAATGGATGCATTGAAGTTGATTGCGCAGGATTCCGTAAAAACAGAAGTACCCGAGTTCAGAGTAGGCGACACTGTAAGAGTAAGTGTTAATATCCGCGAGGGTGACAGAGAGAGAATCCAGATGTTCGAGGGTACTGTTATCGCAAGAAAGAGCAGCGGCGTTGCAGAGACATTCACGGTCAGACGTGTAGCATACGGCGTAGGCGTAGAGAGAGTATTCCCGCTCCACTGCCCTAACGTAAAAGACGTTAAGGTAATCAGACACGGTAAGGTAAGACGTGCTAAGCTTTACTATCTCCGTGACAGAGTTGGTAAGGCTGCAAAGGTTAAGGAGCAGATCAAGAGAAGCTGATTTGCCCGAAGCTTTATCGGATAGTTTTTTTGAGGGGCATAACGTCCCTCATTTTACTATCAGATCCCGAAAGAATAATTTACTTGTGGCAAAGGCAGGGTGATGACAGGTTATGGATACACAGATATTTGATAAGGTAGACGATCCCAACGAAGATAAGGTTATTTCCCAGGATAGTGTGCCGGATCTTGCGACTGTTAATTCGGATGATGAACCGGTTGACAGAGAGATCTCGGAAGCAGAGGCTTCTGTCAAAAAGAATAAAAGAAAAAACAATACACGCAAAAAAGATGCGCCGTCATCGTTTATCACAGGTCTGTATGATTGGGTCTCGGCATTTCTCTTTGCCTTGATCGCAGTTGTTCTGATAATGACATTCTGTTTCAGAATAGTTGATGTAGACGGCAACTCTATGCTGAATACACTGCAGGATCATAATAAGGTTATCGTTACCGGTCTCGACTATAAGCCGCAGGTAGGCGATATAGTAGTGATCAGCCACGGAACACAGCTTGAGAAAGTGATAGTTAAAAGAGTTATTGCCGTAGGCGGTCAGACAGTCGATCTCGACGAGCGAACAGGCGAGGTCATAGTCGACGGAGTCGTTCTTGAAGAGAAGTATACGACAAGCAAAACGGAAGCAAGAGACACGCCGTTCCCGATCGAGGTAGAGGAGGGCAAGGTGTTTGTTCTCGGCGACAACAGATCTGTTTCCAAGGACAGCCGCTATCAGGAGGTTGGACTTATCGACGAGGATTGGATAATCGGCAAGGTGCAGTATAGATTCTATCCTTTCAATGAATTTGGCAAAATTGAGGAATAAACGATTTCAAGGGGTTCTGAAAGGAATCCCTTTACTTTGTTCGGGGAGATGATATTATGAAAGATAACAAAAAGGGCGGTATAAAAGGTAAACGTCAGCGCTTTGCCGAGAAAAACGCAAAGCCTTCACACGGCAGCACGTACAGCCGTACCCGCAGTACGCAGAGTAAACCGAAACCTGCCGCAGAAAAAGACAGGAAAGTCAAGCGCGCCTCACGTCCTCAGACTTCTCCGCAGCAGCTTAGTGACAATTCGCAGTATATACAGTGGTTTCCGGGGCATATGACAAGAACAAAAAGGCAGATACAGTCCGACCTGAAGCTTGTAGACGCAGTTGCCGAGATAATTGACGCAAGACTCCCTTTGTCGAGCCGAAACCCCGATCTTTCCGAGCTTATCGGGGGTAAGCCGAGAATCATACTGATGAACAAGTGCGACCTTGCCGACCCGAGGGCAACAAAGAAGTGGATCGAGTATTTCAGAAAACAGGGCTTGAAGGCGATCGAGCTTGACTGCAAGTCGGGCAGAGGATTGGGCAGTTTTGTAACATCGGTACGAGAGGTGCTTGCCGATAAAATTGCCGCATGGGAAGCAAAGGGAATGAAAAACCATTCTCTCCGTGTAATGATTGTAGGCATACCGAATGTCGGTAAATCCTCGTTTATTAATAGGATATCCAATTCTTCAAAGGCAAAGGTTGAGGACAGACCCGGTGTAACAAGAGGCAACCAATGGTTTACACTCGATAAGAATATTGAACTGCTTGATACTCCGGGCGTGCTGTGGCCGAAGTTTGACGATCAGGCAGTGGGTGAAAGACTTGCGTTCACCGGTGCGGTAAAAGATCAGATCATGGATACCGAACAGCTTGCGCTGCGGTTGATCGAATATATGCAGGGCAATATTACCCCTGTGTTCTTGGAGAGATTTTCTCTGGACGCAGAGGAAATAAGCGGACTTCCGTCTCACGAACTGCTTGCGCTTATTGCAAAAAAAAGAGGTATGCTCATTTCCGGCGGAAATGCAGACACCGAACGTGCTGCTGTTATGGTACTCGATGAATTCCGCGCGGCAAAGCTCGGAAGAATAACTCTTGAACTTCCCGGGGAGTGATGAAAATGGATTGGCTTGAATATGAGAATAAAGCATACGCAAACGGATATAACTATGTATGCGGAGTTGATGAAGCAGGCAGAGGGCCTTTTGCGGGTCCTGTCTGCGCGGCGGCTGTTATTCTGCCGAAAAATACGATAATCGAAGGGGTCAACGATTCCAAAAAGCTTACGGAAAAAAAGCGGGAAGCTCTCTTTGACGTAATAAAAGAAACTGCGCTGTCATATAGTATCGCATGGGCAAGTGTGGAAGAAATAGAGAGTATGAATATTCTCAACGCCGCAATGCTTGCGATGAAGCGTGCTGTCGAGGGACTCGATGTCAAAGCCGATTTTGCGTATATAGACGGAAACAAAACTCCGCCGATAGATATTCCATGTGAGGCGGTAGTTAAGGGTGACGCAAATTCTATGTCGATAGCGGCGGCGTCTATACTTGCAAAGGTGAGCCGTGACAGGCTTATGCTTGAATATGCAAAGCAGTACCCCGAGTACGGGTTTGAAAAGCATAAAGGCTACGGAACAAAGGTACATACCGAGGCTATTCTCAAATACGGCGAATGCCCCATACACAGACCGAGCTTTCTCAAAAAGCTGTACGCAAAACAGGGTAAGAAAAATGGACAGTAAACAGCGTGACCGTAAACGAAAAGCCAGAGGAAAAGCAGGAGAACAATATGTCTGCGAGTACCTCACGGAAAAAGGGTACAGTATTGTCGGGACTAATTATTCAAGCAGATACGGCGAGATAGATGTGATCGCAGAGAACGAGTCATACATAGTGTTTGTTGAGGTCAGGACACGAAAACAGGGCGCTGCCGTATCGGGTATCGAGAGCATCAGCCCCGCCAAGCTGAAAAAGTGTATACGCACTGCGGCGGAATATCTTTCAACACATGACACAAACAAGCAGCCCCGTATCGACTGCGTGCAGGTAGCAGTCGATGATAACGACGGAGAAGTTACCGATATGCTTTACATAGAAAACGCCGTTGATGATTGGAGCAGTTTTTTGATTTAAGGAGCGGATTATGGTACACGAGATTTACCCCGATAAGCTTGATAACAGCTATAAAAACAAGAGTATAACCGACAGCGATCGTGTTATGGTGTTTAAAGACAGGTGTGTGCTTATTCGCAAAATTGCAGACAAATACGCACTGCCCGAATATAAAGATATAAAAGAGAATATCACGTCCGGGTTAAGGTATCTCTTCTCGATAGAAGGGAGAGAGACGTGCGGTTATTTCCTTGCGCAGGCAGAACACGTCGGCAGTACGGACGGCTTAGTATTTCTGCCGTTATCCGAGATGCGGTATATAAAAGGCGAGGGCTTCAAAGAAATATATTTCACCGTTTGCACTGCGTATCATCTGCATAAGTGGTACGCCGACAACCGTTTCTGCGGACGCTGTTCCGGCAGGATGATACATTCCGACAGCGAACGAATGCTGTGCTGTGAAGCGTGCGGCAATCAGGTGTACCCGAGGATCAACCCTGCCATAATAGTCGGCGTAACGGACGGCGACAGGATACTGCTCACAAGATATGCCGGCAGGGCATATAAAGGGTATGCCCTTGTAGCGGGATTTATCGAGATAGGCGAAACTCCCGAACAGACTGTTTGCCGTGAGGTATCGGAAGAAACGGGTTTGAAAGTAAAAAACATCAGGTATTACAAAAGTCAGCCCGGAGGGATAGACGGCAATGTGTTAACGGGTTTTTTCTGTGAGCTTGACGGAGATGATACAATAACGATGGACAAAACCGAGCTTGCCGAAGCAAACTGGTACAGAAGAGACGAGATCACAGTTGAAGATGACGGCTACAGCCTTACCCGTGAGATGATAATTGCGTTTAAAAACGGCGCATACGCTCTTAAATAAGTATTGTAATTGTTGGGACTTTATGATATAATAAACAGGAATTTTGTTCCGTGTTGCTTGATACGGAATATTTTTTACAGGAGATGCATTGATTATGACAGGAAAAGTCAGAACACGATATGCCCCGAGTCCGACAGGGTTTATGCACGTCGGCAATCTCAGAACCGCTCTCTATGAGTATCTTATAGCCAAATCTCAGGGCGGTACTTTTGTACTGAGAATCGAGGACACCGATCAGGAGCGTTACGTTGAGGGCGCTGTAGATGTTATTTACAACACGCTTGCAAAAGCAGGCTTGAAGCATGACGAAGGTCCGGACATCGGCGGAGAGTACGGACCGTATGTTCAGAGTGAAAGAAAGGATATGTACCGCCCGTTTGCCGAAAGGCTCATAAACGAGGGCAAAGCGTACAGATGCTTCTGCTCAAAGGAAAGACTTCAGGAGCTTCGTCAAACCGAGGAGTACGCAAACGGCGGTTATGACCGTCATTGCAGAGATCTGCCCAAAGAGGAGATCGACAGGCTGCTTGACGAGGGTACGCCTTATGTTATCCGCCAGAAAATGCCGATCGACGGAGAAACTACATTCCAAGACGCCGTGTTCGGAGAAATTACTGCGCCCAACAGCGAGCTTCAGGATCAGATCCTCATCAAAGAGGACGGGTATCCGACATATAACTTTGCCAATGTAATAGACGATCATACTATGGGTATTACCCATGTCGTAAGGGGCAACGAATATTTGTCTTCCACACCGAAGTATAATCTTTTGTATGAGGCTTTCGGCTGGGAGATACCGACATATGTTCACCTGCCGCTTATCATGGGCAAGAACGATGACGGTACCGTATCAAAGCTTTCTAAGCGTCACGGCGCAACGGGTTTTGAGGATCTTGTTGAGGAGGGCTATCTTCCGCAGGCAATCATCAATTACATCGCTCTGCTCGGCTGGTGCCCGAAGGATAACAAAGAAGTATTTACTCTCTCTGAGCTTGAAAAAGAGTTCAGTATTGAAGGTATCAGCAAATCTCCGGCAGTATTCGATTACAATAAGCTTGAGTGGTTTAACGGTGAGTATATTAAGAATATGACCGTTGAAGAGTTTGAGGAGACCGCAAGACCGTATATATTACAAGGTATAGGCGATAAGCCTTTCGATACGCTAAAGATCGCAGGAATTTTGCAGCAGAGAACAACAAAGCTTACTCAAATACCCGAGACGATAAGCTTCTTTGCCCAGCAGCCCGAATACGGCAAAGAGATGTTTGTAAACAAAAAGAGCAAAACCAATCTCGAAAATGCGCCCGTCGTGCTTAAAGCGGTTTATGACGAGCTTTCTGCGCTCGACGCCTGGGAGCATAACGCTATCCATGATAGTCTTATTGGACTTGCGGAAAAACTCGGAGTAAAGAACGGCACCGTAATGTGGCCTGCAAGAATATCGGTATCGGGCAAAACGGTAACGCCGGGCGGCGCAATAGAGATACTC
>CADBRK010000153.1 GCA_902797065.1 uncultured Ruminococcus sp. | reverse complement strand
GTAAACGAGATGATCTGCAAAACCAGAAGCGAAGGCTTTGGTGAAGAAGTAAAAAGACGTATTATGCTCGGTACGTATGTACTCAGCGCAGGCTATTACGACGCATATTATAAGAAAGCGCAGAACCTCAGAGGTTCGATCGTCAATGCGTTCAAGAACGCTTTCAAAAGCTGTGACGTGATACTTGCTCCGACAGTTCCGATGACCGCATTTGAAAAGGGCAACGCTATAAGCGATCCTATAGAAACATATCTCACCGATATATGCACTGTTCCCGTTAATATCGCAGGACTGCCCGGTATTAGTATTCCATGCGGCTTCGGCGAAAACGGTCTGCCGATCGGCATGCAGCTTATCGGAAATACATTTTGTGAGAGCACAATCCTAAATGCTGCATGGCAGTTTGAAAATGCCGTCGGCAGCGAGGTATTCAAAGCGTCCGGATACGGCGTAAAGCTTTAAGGGGGGATAACAATGAAATACGAGATGGTCGCAGGCTTCGAAACACATATCGAGCTTGCCACAAATACAAAGATATTCTGTTCCTGCACAACTAAGTTCGGCGGTGACCCGAATACGCATTGCTGTCCTATCTGTATCGGTCTGCCCGGTACTCTCCCGAAGCTGAACAGACAGGTAGTTAAGTACGCAATTATGGCAGGTCTTGCAACAAACTGCGAGATAGCGAATATCTCGAAAATGGACAGAAAGAATTACTGTTATCCCGATTTGCCGAAGGCTTATCAGATCTCACAGTATGACAAGCCGCTTTGCGAGCATGGTTATGTACAGCTCAGCAGCGGCAAGAAGATCCGCTTAACAAGAATACACATAGAGGAGGACGCAGGCAAGCTTATCCACAAGAGGGGCGATACCTACGTTGACTATAACCGAGGCGGCGTTCCGCTTATCGAGATCGTTTCCGAGCCGGATATAAGCTCCGTAGAAGAAGCAAAGGAGTACGTAGAGAAACTCCAGCAGATAATGCGCTTCATCGGCATTTCCGACTGCAAGATGCAGGAAGGAAGCATGCGCTGCGACGTTAATATATCCGTTCGTCCCGAGGGCAGCGATAAACTCGGCACAAGAACAGAGATAAAGAATATGAACTCGATCACATTTATCGGCAGAGCTATGGAGTATGAGTTCCAAAGACAGGTAGATCTGATCGAATCGGGCGGACAGGTAGAGCAGCAGACTTTACGCTATGACGACGCAACGAATACAACATCATCTATGCGCGGAAAAGAGGACGCAAACGATTACCGCTACTTCCGTGACCCCGATCTTGTTACTATCAGCGTAACGGACGAAGAGATCGACGAGCTGAGAGCAAAGATACCGGAGCTGCCTTTCGAGAAAGCTCAGAGATATGTCTCCGAGTTTGAAATGAATGAGAAAGACGCTCAGAATCTCTCGAAGTACAGGCGTATAGCAGAATTCTTTGAGGAAGCATCCGACGGAGTAAAGACGCCGAAAACAGTTGCCAACTTTATTATCGGGCAGATCTTCCGCAGACTCGAAACCGAGGACGATAAAGAAAAGTTTGATATTACTATAACTGCACAGCAGCTTAAAGAGCTTGTAAAGCTGATAGATGACGGAAAGATAAAGAATAACCTTGCAAAGTCTACGCTTGAGAAAATGCTCGACACAGGAAAGTCCGTAACCGAGTTTATCTCCGAAAGCGATATGGCAGGAATGGACGAGGGTACTCTAAACGACCTTTGCAGAAAAGCTGTAGACGCTAATCCGAAGGCAGTTGCCGATTACAAGGCAGGCAAGGTAAAGGCACTCAAATCTATGGTAGGTTTTGTCATGAAGGAGAGCAGAGGCAAGGCAGACGCATCTCTTGCAGAGAAGAAAATACTTGAAATATTGGGTTGATATGTTAAAAGACATCGGGTTTTCCGATGTCTTTTGGCAATACAGATATAAATGAGTATATAGAATTGGTTGTTTTCGCCAAAACGTAAAAAAATATATATTTTATTGAAAATCGGATTTTCTTATGTTATAATCTAACTTAAAGTGTATAATTATGCCGAGTGGTATTGAGTATTATGGAGGGCAATCTATGAAGCTTTTCAGCAAATTAATGATCATGGTATTATGTTTGTCATCGCTGATGTTGTTTTCGGCATGCGGCAAGGTCGAGTATTCGGTAAAAGATTTTGCGAATGTCAGTGTTGTGGGATACACCGAACACGGCAGGCTGGAAATTAAAGTCGATGATGTTGCGATCAATAAGATTTATGCAGACGGCAAGAAAGACAAAACAGCAGCGCTTCGTTTTGCGGAGACATTTCAATTCGATTATGAGGGAAAGAGTGACGAGGATTCGTTCTTTTCAAACGGGGACGTTGTGACGATCAATGTTACTTATGATGAAAGCTTAGCAAAGGCACTTGATCTGAAATTTATCGACAGTTCCTTTGATTATACGATAGAGGGGCTTGAGGATAAGATCGAGATGAGTCCTTTCGACGGACTCAGCCTAAAATTTAACGGTGTTGCCCCGTATGGTTCGGTTCAGATAGACAAATCAAACTGTATTCAGTATATTATAGACAACGTTACATTCTACTGTGATAACCATGATCTTTCGAACGGCGACAAGATTGTTGTACGCGCAGAGTTTAACAAAGAGGTTGCCGAGAGGAACGGCTATGTATTCACAGAGGATGTAAAGAAATACACTGTAGTCGGATTGCCGAGATATGTTACCACTATGATGGGCGTTTCGTACGATTCCGTCACGGCAAAGATGCATTATATGGTCAGAGACTATGTTGAGGGTACTGAAACGGCATATAAATCACTCGATTGGGTTTTCGGTGAAGACACTGACGAAGAATATGAACCGTATGAGGAAGACACGGACAGTTCTTCTTCCGGAGAAGATGCAGACGAGGACGAAGAACCCGATTATGAAGAACCGGCTTCTTCTGTCGAGGAATACACAGATGTCGAATCAAGAGACGAGAACGGTTCAAAGGTAACCGTAAAGAAAAAGGTTACCGACGTAATGAGGATCAAGAACGATTTTGTTTTGTCCAACTTTAAAGCCACGTTCGAGTATGAGCCGGTATCATGCTACTACTCTCTTAATTCGCTTCAGTACAGCGATAATATGTTCACTGCCATGTATAAGGTTACGGGTACTTTTGTATGCGAAGAATCGAGCGGTTCGGGCTTTGTAAAGCCGGGCGATACGCTTGTAGGCGAGATCTTTGTATCTGCAAGTCTGAGCGCAGGCAGTGTCGATATGAAGAATAACCTTATATATGATGATACTACTCTTGCAAATTCTCATGCTTATTCTATAAAGAATTTCCCGACTTACGAGGACGGAGAGCATGAATTTCTGGGAAGTACAAAGTATCTGGTTGAAAGACTTGATTATGTGGAAGACCCCGATGAATTCGCTGCTTTTGAGAGAAACCAGGTATCACCTTCTTCGAAGAGAGAGATAGCTCATATATCCGAGACTTCGTCAAGCGATAAGGATAAAGACGAGTCTAAAGACGAATCCGAGGAAGATACGGAAGATACCGATACCGAAGGCGAAGAATCGGAGAATACAGAGTCGGAAGCCGAGTCTGTCAATGACGATTATTATGTTGAAGACGAAGGTTTCAACGATGATTATTATTACGATGAAGAGGAGTTCTGACCTTCATAAAGTTAATAATATGTTCATTTTATTTCGGGACACTTTGTGTTATAATAGAAAAAGAAATGTTTTAAGCTTGACAATTAAATATATGATAGGAAGTGTATCACAATGATAAGTGCAAAGTGCTTAAAAAATGCAATTATCTCAGGCTCCAATAATATCTGCTTAAAAAAGTCCGCTATTGACGATCTTAACATCTTTCCTGTTCCGGACGGAGACACAGGTACAAATATGTCTATGACGATCAGTGCGGCTGCAAAAATGCTCGAAACCTTCGAGACTGATGATGTTGCCACTATTGCTAAAAAAGTAGCTTCTGCAATGCTACGCGGCGCAAGAGGCAATTCCGGTGTAATTCTTTCTCTGATTTTCAGAGGTTTCTCTATGGGCCTCCAGGGCAAAACAGAGGCTGACGGAAAGGATATTACTGACGCTCTCGGAATGGGCGTAGAGGCAGCGTATAAAGCTGTTATGAAGCCGACAGAGGGTACTATCTTAACCGTGGCAAGAATGGCGTACGAAGCAGGCAACGAGCTTGCCGCTACACAGAATGATCCTGTGATCGTATGGGAAGCAGTTGTTAAAGCTGCAAACGAGGCGCTTGCCCTCACTCCCGAGATGCTCCCTGTCCTCAAGAAGGCTAATGTAGTAGACGCAGGCGGTAAAGGTCTTTGCACGATCTTTGAGGGTATGCTCTCTGTATTCAAAGACGGAGAGATTATCGAGTTTAAAGATGATGAGACCGACGGCGATGAATCCGAGGATTATTTCAGAGCTGCAGCAGCGCAGTTTGATGATGATATAAGATTTACATACTGCACAGAGTTTATTGTAGGAAGAGATCCCGATGTACACACGGATACTCAGGAACTCAGAAATTATCTCCAGACTATCGGCGACTGTGTCGTAGTTGTTGACGACGAGGAGATCGTAAAGGTTCATGTTCACACAGAGAACCCCGGAAATGCGCTTCAGGCAGGACTTGAATACGGCTCACTTCTCACGGTAAAAGTTGAGAATATGAAAGAACAGCATAAGAAGGCACAGGAAGCCGAGACAAAGGCTAAGAAGAAAGCAGAAGAGGAAAAGACAGAAACACTTACTATCGCAGAACCTGTTGAGGAGATCGGATTTGTTGCTGTCGCTGCCGGCGAAGGACTTGTCGAACTTTTCAAGGATTGCGGCTGCGCAAATGTTGTCAGCGGCGGTCAGTCGATGAACCCGAGTACCGAGGATATTTTTGAAGCTGTTATGGCTACTCCTGCAAAGAAGGTCGTTGTTCTTCCCAACAACAAGAACATCATTATGGCTGCAGAACAGGCAGTTCCGCTTGCAGAGGACAGACAGGTTATAGTTATCCCCACAAAGACTATTCCGCAGGGAATATCGGC
>CADBRK010000152.1 GCA_902797065.1 uncultured Ruminococcus sp. | reverse complement strand
TTACAATGGAAGTTATGAAAAAGACAGCCGAAAAGCACGGTCTTGTATGTCTGCTTCACGAAAAGCCTTTTGCAGGCGTAAACGGTTCGGGTAAGCACAACAACTGGTCTATCTCCACAAACACGGGCGAGAACCTTCTTGACCCCGGCAAGAATCCCGAAGAAAATCTCCAGTTCCAGCTTTTCCTTGCGGCTATCGTCAAGGCAGTTCACGAGTATCAGGATCTGCTCAGACTGACGGTAGCTTCCGCAGGCAACGATCACAGACTCGGCGCAAATGAAGCTCCTCCGGCAATCATTTCGATGTACCTCGGCGACGATCTCGGTGCTCTTGTAGATTCGATCATCAGCGGTGTAGAGTACCACAGTAAAGGAAAGACAAATATGCTCACCGGCGTAGATGTTCTTCCCGATTTCCGCAAGGATACCTCGGACAGAAACAGAACATCTCCGTTTGCGTTCACGGGAAACAAGTTTGAGTTCCGCGCTCTCGGTTCTTCGCTCAACATCGGCTGCCCGAACTATATGCTCAACACAATGGTTGCGGACGAACTTGCTCAGTTCCGTGACGAGCTTACGGGAGCACAGGATCTGGAAGCCGCTGTCAGGGCGCTTGTAAAAAGGACTTTCACCGAGCATAAGAACATCATTTTCAACGGTGACAACTACTCGGACGAATGGGTCGAGGAAGCCGCACGCAGAGGCTTGTGCAATTACCGTTCGCTTCCCGAGGCTATGGCTCACTTTATCGACAAGAAAAACGTTGACCTCTTTACAAAAAACGGTATTATCACCAAGCAGGAGATATACTCGCGTTATGAGATCGAGCTTGAAATGTATTCAAAGCAGCTGCACATCGAAGCGCTGACCATGATCGACATGGCAGAAAAGAACATCACGCCTGCTGTTATCGCATTCGTTAATTCTCTGTCGGATGCCGCTCTTGCGAAGAAGTCTCTCGGGGCGTACTCTGTTTATGCGGAGACGACGCTTGTCGGCGAGCTTTCGGATAAGCTTGAGCAGTTCGTAAAGAAAACAGCCGAGCTGAAAGCTGCCGTTGAAGGCGCTGCACAGTATGACGGTCTGGAACTTGCGATGTATTACCGCAATACAGTATTCGAACTCATGAATGAGCTGCGTGCTTTGGGCGATGCTATGGAACAAAAGACATCTGCTAAGTACTGGCCTTATCCTTCCTACGGTGAGATCCTGTTCGGTGTATAAGCAGACATGCGCCTGCGGACATGTACGCGGAACGGCTTTGTTTGTGAGGAAGCTTGGTCTGCACGAACTGCGGTCGATTAGTACAGTCTGACTGCGCGATATGGGCGCTCAATTTAATCAGTGTCTCCTTAATCATCAATGCGGCGCCGCACAATATTACAACTATGTGCGGTGCTGCTGTTTATCAAAGAGAAGAAGGGTGCAATAATTTATGTGTGGCATTTGCGGTTTTACAGGTCGTATCAATGATGGCAACAAAATAATCAAAAACATGACTGAAATCATTACTCACAGAGGGCCGGACAGTGAGGGATATTATTGTAATGAAAACATTTCAATGGGATTTCGCAGACTCAGTATAATCGACCTTGACGGCGGAACTCAGCCTATCTATAACAAAGATAAATCTATGGTTCTTACCTTCAACGGCGAAATATACAATTATAAAGAGCTTAGAGAAGAGCTTATCTCCATGGGATATGAATTTTACACGCAGACAGACAGCGAGGTTATTCTTCAAGGCTATGAAGCATGGGGCGAAAAAGTTCTCGACCGCCTCAGAGGTATGTTCGGCTTTGCCATTTATGATCTGAACGATGATTCGCTTTTTATTGCCCGTGATTTTTTCGGTATAAAGCCTGTTCACTATGCTCTTGTAGGAGATCATTTTGTTTACGGTTCGGAGATAAAAAGTATTCTCGAATTTCCGTTGTATAAAAAGAAATTCAATGCGAAAGCTCTCGACACCTATCTGTCATTTCAGTATGTCCTGCCGCCCGAAACATTCTTTGAGGGAGTTTATTGTCTGCTGCCCGGTCATTTTTTGCGATACAAGGACGGCAAGCTTACAACGCAGCGTTACTTTGAACCGACCTTCGCTCCCGATGAAGCCTTGACCGAAGATGAAGCGGCAGACAAAATAGAAAAAGTATTTGAAGAATCGGTCGGCGCGCATAAGATCAGCGACGTTGAGGTCGGGTGTTTTCTTTCAAGCGGCGTTGACAGCAGCTATGTTTCATCATATTTTGCAGGTCAGAAAACATTCACCGTCGGGTTCGATTTCGGTGAAAAGTATAACGAGATAGACTGGGCAAAAGAACTCTCGGAAAAAATAGGCGTTGAACATTACAGCAAGATAATATCGAGTGAAGAATTCTGGGGAAGCATAAAAAAGGTACAGTATTATATGGATCAGCCGCTTGCAGACCCGTCGTGCATTGCTCTTTATTTCGTTGCGAAGCTCGCAAGCGAATATGTTAAAGTCGTGCTTTCCGGAGAGGGTGCAGATGAGCTGTTCGGAGGATATACAATCTACAACGAAGTAAACTCACTCAGAGCTTACCGGAAACTGCCTCAGGGACTGCGAAAGGTACTTGCCGATATTGTACGCCCTATGCCGAAATTCAAGGGCAGAAGCTTTATTTTGAGGGGAGCAAACAGTGTTGAAAAGCGATTTATAGGAAACGCTTTTATGTTTGACAAAGCAGAAAAGCAAATGATACTTAAAGAAGGTTCGACTTCTTTCGAGCCGTATCAATACACAAAATCATTTTATGACCGCGTATCCGACTATGATGACATAACAAAAATGCAGTATCTCGACATAAATACATGGATGGTCGGCGACATTCTGCTCAAAGCCGACAGAATGTCAATGGCGAACAGCTTAGAGCTGCGTGTGCCGTTCTTAGACAAAGAGGTATTTTCGGTCGCACGCACTATACCGTCCCGGCTTCGTGTAAACAGAAAGAACACAAAATACGCAATGCGAAAAGCGGCTCACCGTCACATACCTCAGGAGTGGGCTAAGAAAAAGAAGCTCGGGTTTCCCGTTCCCACACGTGTATGGCTAAAGGACGAGAAATACTATACCATAGTAAAAGATGCGTTTAATTCGGAAACGGCGAGGAAGTTTTTCAAAAGCGACAAGCTGATAGAATATCTCGATAACCATTACAATGGTAAAGAGGATAACAGCCGCAAGATATGGACTGTGTACATCTTTATCGTGTGGTATGATATTTATTTTGGGAACGGCAAAAAAACAATTCAGGAGGGCATAAATAATGGCAGCATTTGAACGGGTCTTATCCGGTATTCCCGAGATGGACACCGCAATCGACAACATCAGGCTCGGCGACAATGTAGTATGGCGGGTCTCGGAGCTATCGGAGTTTCGTCTGTTCGCAAAGCCGTACATCGAGCAGGCGATCAAAGACAAACGAAACATTATCTATTTCCGGTTTGCAAGTCATGAACCGATCATAAGCGAATATCCCGAGGTAAAGGTTGTAGAAATCCCGCTTTCACAAAATTTCGAAACATTTACAGTAGCTATACACAACATGATAGAAAAAGAAGGCAAAGACGCTTTTTATGTATTTGACTGTCTATCGGAGCTTCAGACAGCATGGGCAACCGATCTTATGATGGGTAATTTTTTCAGAGTAACGTGTCCGTTCCTTTTCACATTGGACACCGTGGCCTTCTTTCCTATCATCAGAGGGAATCATTCCGTTCAGGCGATCAATAAAATCCTTAATACCACGCAGCTTTTCTTCGACGTGTATTCGGACAGCAGAAATATCTATGTGCGTCCCGAAAAGGTATGGAACAGACATTCGGACACAATGTTTCTGCCGCATATATATAACCCCTCGACAGGCAGCTTTCAGCCTATTCTGGACGGTGTGAAATCGAGCCGATTCTACCAGACATTAGGCAGTGTACAGCGCAGCACAGAGGAACAGTATTCCGACGCATGGGATAAGTTTTTCAACGGAGTAAAGATAATGCGTGCCGGCGGCATGGATATTACGGAACAATGCAGCAAGATGTGTAATATCATGATGACGCGTGATGAAAGAATGAGAGTGCTGGTGAAGAGAAACTTCCGTCCGGAGGACTACTTCGATGTAAGGAACCACATGATCGGAACGGGAATGATCGGCGGCAAATCCTGCGGTATGCTTCTTGCAAGGAAGATCATCCGGAACAGGGAATCCGATATTGCTGATACTCTCGAACCGCACGATTCCTTTTATGTCGGCTCGGACGTATTCTATACGTATATAGTTGACAACGACCTTTGGAATCTGCACCTTAAGCAGTGTACCGAAGACGGGTATTTTACTCTCGCGGAGGAGTTTGCAAATAAGCTGTGCGAGGCGAAATTCTCCAAAGAAATGCGCGATCAGTTTATGCGCATAATCGAGTATTACGGACAAGACCCTTACATCGTTCGTTCGAGCAGTATTCTTGAGGACGGTTTCGGCAACGCCTTTGCGGGTAAATACGAGTCGGTTTTCTGCGTAAACAGGGGCAGCGTCGAAGAACGTCTGAATGAGATAGAGAATGCGATCAAAACGGTTTACGCAAGCACAATGAGCTTGTCGGCGCTCGATTACAGAAAACGCCGCGGGCTTGACAAACGCGACGAGCAGATGGCGCTTTTGATCCAGCGCGTTTCCGGCTCGTATTACGGGTCGTACTATATGCCTTGTGCGGCGGGAGTAGGATACTCATACAGTCCTTATCGTATCATGAAGGATTCCGATCCTACAGTGGGAATGCTAAGGCTTGTAATGGGTCTGGGAACATCTGCCGTAGACAGAACGGAGGGTTCATATCCCCGCATAGTAAACCTTGATATGCCGGAAAGAAACATTTACTCTACATCTTCCGACAAGCATAAATTTTCCCAAGGGAAAGCGGAAGTTATCAACATGACCAAACATTGCATGGAAAGACTCACGCTTGATGCGATGCAGCCGTTTATTCCAAAATATCTTGATCGGATACTGCTTGAGCATGACTTTGATACGGAAAGGACAATGCGTGAAATGGGCTATAACCGCGATGTCAAGTTCATTTCCTGCGCCGGTCTTGTGAAGAATACGTCGCTTATGGAAAAGATCAGAAGAATGCTTGGCTGTATTCAAAAAGAGTATGAATATCCGGTAGACACGGAATTCACCATCAATATATCCGACAACGGAGAGTATTCGATCGATCTTCTTCAATGCCGTCCTCTGCAAATACAGAAAAATCCCTCGGGAACTTCAATTCCCCGGAATATCCCCCGGGAACATATTCTGCTTGAAAGCAAAGGCTCTTCGATGGGAATGGTCAAAACTTCACGGATAGATACGGTCGTCTATGTTGATCCGGTCATGTACTACAATATGCCGTATAAAGACAAGCACTCCGTTGCATCTCTTATCGGGCGCATAAACTGGTATTATCGTGATAAGAACAAACACATGATGCTGATAGTTCCCGGACGTATCGGAACTTCTTCGCCGGAGCTTGGTGTTCCGACTGCATTTTCTGATATAAGCGCATTTGATATCATCTGCGAAACTGAGGAATCCAAAGCAGGCTATAACCCCGAGCTTTCATACGGAAGTCACATTTTCCAGGACCTTGTCGAAGCCGAGATACTCTACACAGCGATATTCAACGACCGGAAAACCATTCAATTTTCACCTGAAAGTCTTGTGTCGTCTCCGAATATTGTCGGCAGCTTTGACGGGGGAGAAAAGCTTTCAGATATTGTAAAGGTATATGACGTCAGCGAAAGGAAATGTGAAGTTTATAACGACGTGCAGAACGAACATTTGCTTATTACAATTTGATTGTAAATCCTGATGGCACTCAAATAATCATCAAAAAATCATTCTATAATGGCGTATTCTCGGTATCTACATCACTCTGTTTTTGACGTGAATAAACAATTTATGCAGACAATGTAAGACAGCCGCTCCGTGTTTGGGGCGGCTGTTGGTGGTTTCTGACTAAAAGTTAAGGCAACACCGCATAAATCCAAAATAATACCAACGACATAAAGAAAAGCACCCGACCAAACAGCCGAGTGCCAGAGTATATCCTTTTTTGGTCGCAAGGCAAACAGAATCAAGCCGACAGAGTTTTTCTGTCAGCCAGATACAGATTCGCCAATGCGAACATTATGTAGTTTTTTGATGTCTGTTTTCGCAGACCTCGGTATCGTGTTTTCCGATATTCGAAAAGTCCTTTTATAACTGCGAAAACATGCTCAACCTTACTGCGAACGGACAACTTCTGACGCTCTCTCTTTTTTGCTTTGTATTGCCCGCTCTTCGAGAGCTTCTTGATCGATTACAGTCTTCTGTTTATGATGTACTTGATTCTCTTGCCCTGCTTATTTTTCTTTATTTCATCGGGTCTCTTGCTGCGCTCTCCTTTGTAATAGTGCGGCTATACGATTTTTATTATTTCTACCCATGGAATTATGCTGTCCATTTTCTCTAAAAATTCTCTTTTATTGGTTCTGGCTGAACCAAACTCATCGTTCATTTCTGCCAGCGTCATTTGTCTGTTCATGTGTTTATTATATCACATTTTTTAGGTTTGGGCTACTATGCGGTGTTGCCTTAATAATAATTCTACTCATTCAAAAGCCGTGTTCCTGTAATGTTGGCAACATCAGAAAGTTGAGTTATAATTATATACAAGTAATAGTATTTTTACTTAAGGTCATAGGAGAAGAGTTTCAGCATGATCAACCTGAAAGAGAGGTGCTTTTGTGAAATTAAAAAAGCTGTTTTTCAGCAATATATTTCTTAGTATTTTGATCGTTTCTTCCATACTCAGTGTGATCGTTGGCACTACAAGCGCAATGCTTACTGTCTCTTTATCCGAAAAAACAAACGTGTTTACTTTCTCAAATATCAGCATTAAACTTGTTGAAGAAAAATGGTCTGCACTCGATAATGACGATAAGATCGTTTATCCTTCGAGGGAAGTCCCCAAGGATCCGAAAATAATTAATAACTGAAGCAACGATCTGTATGTATATCTGAAAGTCACGGTTCCTAAGAACAATATTCGGCTTGTAGATGATAATGATAATATCCTCGATGTATGCAGCGCAGAGCTTTTTGAGTTTGAGATCAATGACGGTTGGTCATTGATGGATCAAAGCGAATCGGAAGACGGTATGTCGAATATAAGGTATTATGCTTATACAAAACAGCCGTTAGCGCCCGGCAGCGAAACCCCTACGCTGTTTAAGGATGATAAAGTAAGGTTTGTTAATATGCTTGAGGGCGAGATACCTATGAATACCAAGCTTGAAATGCCGGTTATCGCCTATGCTATACAGTCGGATGCGTTACCCGTTCAGGGTGATGATGTTCTTGAAAACATGAGGGCAGCGTTTGAATTGCTCATGTCGTCATCCGAATAGGAGGTGCTGCAATGAAGATGAAAAAAACGTTAAAATATCTTTGTACGGCGGCGGTATGCATTGGCTTGCTCGGCGGGTCTTTCGGTGTAACATATTCTTATCTTACCGAAAAACGTTCGGCGAAAAACTCATTCACGGTCGGTGAGACGGTCATTACTGTTGTCGAAGAAATCGGTAAAGATTATATTCCGCCAAAGAAGCTTGAACCCGGAATAGCCTTTAAAAAAGCTCCTTATATTCGGAACGACGGTAACTTACCATGTTATGTCAGGATGTCTGCCGATTTTTCGGATAATAAAGCAAAAGCGTTTTGTAAACCATTGGAAATCGGCGATAAATGGGAGCTTCAGAGTGATGGCTTCTACTACTATACCGAGCTGCTGCAGCCCGGGGAGAATACAACGCCCTTATTTGAAAAAGTTGAGATAAAGGAAGAAACAGATGAAAACGATCTGATAGATTTTGATATTTATGTATACGGCGAAGCTGTACAGCATACAGATCACGAGTCAGATCATCCGGCCGATGAATACCTCACGGTATGGGAGCAATATGAGGAGGCGGGAACATAGTGATCCGTAAGATAATCAATGTGTTATCGTGGATAGCTATTGTCGGTATGATTCTCCTGTTCGGCGGAGTAACTGTGTTGAGAGGCTTTTTCGGGATGAATTTTATGGCTGTCAAAACACCGTCTATGGAACCCGATCTTCCGGTAGGGTGTCTGGTCGTTATTAAACCTGTTCCTTTTGAAGATATACATATCGGCGATGATATTACTTTCCTGCTGAACAGCAGCGGTACTACCGTTACGCACAGAGTTATAGACATAGATAAGGAAGGCTATATAACTACACAAGGTCTTTCAAATAACACATCGGACGCACCCATAACTTATGATCGTGTCTTGGGTAAAGTCGTTTTCTCTGTCGATAAGATCGGCAAATGGTTTATTTTTTTGAGCACAGCAAGCGGAAAAATTATTGCTGTATCTA
>CADBRK010000151.1 GCA_902797065.1 uncultured Ruminococcus sp. | reverse complement strand
TTCCTCCGTTATTCACACAATAAGCGTATTATACTTTTATTATACATACAAAGCCCGTTTTAATCAATATGTTAATTATACGTACTTTACATTTTTATTCAGTCGAAATTCATCTTTTTGGATATGATTTATGAAAACAATGTGTAAAAAACAATACTCTCCACAAAGTCCTGCCTCTGCGGAGAGTCTGAATCAATTACCCTGTGATCTTGTTAACCGAACCGTTCTTAATTCCGTATGCGCCTTCCGATACTTTATAATTTTTCTCTCCGTTATTATCCCAGTTGTTGTTACCGTCGTTGAAGCAGATTTCTGCCGTGCCGCCCTCGGAGTTCAGCGGAATAACATACTTGTATGAATATCCCGAAACGTCGCTGTTGGGATCCATCTTCTTGCCCGGAACCGCTGTCCATTTACCCGTATCGCTCTTATAGTGAATATTCGGGTTGTTAAAACCGCTGTAATAGATAGTTGCCGCCCTGTCTGCTTTGATATACAGCGCAGAAGTTGACGATTCGTTCCCTGCGGAGTCTTTGACCTGTGCGGAAACGGTGTAATCTCCCGACTCAGCAAAGAAAACCTTAGCCATATTGCTTGACGAATAGCCGCTTTCAAATTCTAATGTTCCGTTCTTTGCAACGATAATATTATATGTATATGTTCCGCTTTCGCTCGGGTTGACCGTAAATTCGACAAACTCACCCTGATATATTTTGTTACCCTCTGCGGAAGAGGTGATCGAACCGGCTGATTTGTAATTCTCGTAATTTGCGGTAACGGTCATATCAGAAGTAACGCAGGACACATCCTGATCCCAGCCAGTAAATGCACCGTATTTTTCGTGATTGGGGATCTCCTTGGGAGAAGCTGCTTCACCGTGCGGTACAAACTCGAACCAGAGCTTGTTCCCGTCGGGATCATAAAACCGAACGCAGTGTATATCCTGGCTTTCATCAAAATCGTACTTACACTCATTCAGTATCCACTTGAAATACTCGTATTCACCTTCGGGGAAAGAGTCAATTATTTCATAACCCGTCGCTTCGGGGTGCGTTTTGTTGTAGGTGTTCTGCATACTCATCAGCCAATACAAGAATTTACTGTACTGCTTATTATACTTAGTATCGTAATACTCATTAAACTGCCTGAACGTAGCTTTTACCGTATCCCAGCCTACAGCTTCGCAGGTTCTTATATTGATATATGTTACACCCGCATAATAAGAAATATAAGTGTATTCATTTCTTTGAGCAAATGTCGAATCATAATTCATCCATCCTTCGCTTTTCAGGTACACTTTGTATTCGGGCCAATTATAAGGGCGTAAACTGTCATACATTTTGTCATTTTCACCCTTATTCAACACAATATACGCCATTTTAAAATCAGCCGTATTTTCATGATTAAAAGGCCACGGGTACATCATATCGAAATTATGACCCATCTCGTGATATGCCGTTGATGTATTATATCCGGTATTAATCATATTTACGCAAGCTTCTTTCATGCCTGCTCTGTTCCATTTAATAGGATTGATACAGCCGTTTGCAGTTGTGATATCAGGCTCCTGCGTTGACTTGATGTAGCAAATATCACCGTTATACGGCTCGTTTCCCATCAGATCTTTCATCTGCTCATAAGCTGCGTCAAGATCGTCCACCCAGGGTTGCAGGCTTTCTTTTGTTCCGTCCGGAACGTCAGCCTTCGGTATAATAACTGCGGTATGTTTGCCGACAAGTCTGAGAATATCGGGAACTTCGCTGTCAAAATCGGCAGTTTCAAGAACAACGTCGTCAAACCATGCCGTACCCTGTCCGTTAAGATAAAATACAACATCAGCCATGCCTTTGCTGTCGGCAACAAAGTACATTGTTACCTCTTTCCAGTCAAAAGTACCGTCGAGCCAGTTTTCCGTCGTTGACATCATATAGCCTCTGCCTGCTTCGTATGCGCCGTCGTCTGTCAGTCCGACAATATAAGCAACATTCATGCAGGTGCCAATATCAAAAGTAAGACCGTTTTCATTACCGTTCTTGACAATAGATTCGCCTCTTGTCTTAAATGTTACTTTATAATCCGCGCCGGGTTTGAGTCCCTTTACTCTGTGAACGGAGAACGACGTTTTATCCTGAGTACCGTTGTCGATCTTCAAAGCAGTTGAACCGTTAACACCCTCGCCCTTTGCAGCGGATGCATTCATATAATCCCAGAATTTTATCCATCCGTCCGGGAGAACGTCTGCCCTCTCGAAATCACCGTTAAGGTCTGAGTTTATCTGTTCAAGCGGTAATTCGATAACAGGCTCTTCGCTGTCTGTCTCTGCGGTATCCGTCTCGGTAACTGTGGTGTCCGTCTCTGCAGTATCCGTCTCGGAAAGAACGCTGTCTGTCTCTGCGGTATCGGTCTCGGAGATAACGCTGTCTGTCTCTGCGGTATCGGTCTCGGAGATAACGCTGTCTGTCT
>CADBRK010000150.1 GCA_902797065.1 uncultured Ruminococcus sp. | reverse complement strand
TGAGTACGGGCTTCACGGCCGAGATCTGCCCCTTGCCGCCGTCCAGCAGAATAAGATCGGGCAGCCTGCCGAAGCCTTCGTTTGTGTCTTTCAGTTTGTGATATTCCTCGAAACGGCGTGTGAGCACCTCGTTCATAGAAGCGAAGTCGTCCTGCCCCTCGAATGATTTGATTTTGAATTTTCTGTATGCGGATTTGAGCGGTCTGCCGTTTTCGAATACTATCATTCCTGCGACGTTCTCCGTACCTGCAAGGTTTGATATATCGTACGACTCTATATACACGGGAACTTTTGAAAGCCCCAGCAGATCGCCCAGTTCTTTCAGTACGGAGTATTGCTTGCCCTGGGTGTTCTTGCTTTGCGCAAGAGCTTCGGCGGCATTGTTCCTGCACATCGCGACAAGCTGACTCTGCTCGCCTTTTTGAGGAGCGAATAGCTTTACTTTCTTGTTTGCGCGGATCTCAAGCCACTGGGTCAGGCTTTCTTTGTCGTCGATCTCTCTGTCGGTCGTTATCTGAGCGGGAATATCGTCACGTATCGTGTAGTATTGAAGAATGAATTCGGAATATGCAGCGTTCTCGCCGCCTATATCTTTGATGAGGAACGACTCCCTGTCATAGAGCATACCGTTTTTATATCTGAATACCTGGAAACATCCGTCAGTGCCGTCCGAGAAAAGTGATATAACGTCCTGTTCACGCACTCTGGACGCAACTACCTTTTGTTTGTCGCTCATTCGCTTAACGGCGGTTATTCTGTCACGAATGCGGGCGGCCTTCTCAAATTCGAGGTTTTCTGCAGCCTCGAGCATTTCACGCTCCAGCTCCTTGACCGACAAAGACGTACCCTTTTTCAGGAAAGCGACTGCCTCGCTTATCGTATCAAGGTATTCTTTCTTTGGTATCTTACCCGTACAGAGCCCACAGCACAGCTTTATGTGAAAATTCAGGCACGGTCTGCCCTTGCCGAAATCCTCGGGGAAACGTCTTGTGCAGTCGGGCAGACGAAAGATCTTTGTAGCCTGATCTACCGCATTCTTCACGTAATACGAGCTGGTATACGGTCCTATGAACTCTCCGCTGTCATCGGGCTTTTTTGCTTCGGTTATCCGAGGGTATTCCTCTTTTGATATTTTGATATAGCTGTAGCCCTTGTCGTCTTTCAGGAGAATATTGTATCTCGGCTTGTTCTGCTTTATCAGGCTTGCTTCAAGTACAAGCGCCTCAAACTCGCTGTCTGTGATGATGTATTCAAAGTAATCGACATTATCGACCATTCGCCTGACCTTTTCGGGGTGGTTGTTCTGTGAACCGAAATACTGGCTTACTCTGTTCTTGAGCGCCTTGGCCTTGCCGATGTATATTATCTCTTTTTTTGCATTGTGCATTATATACACACCCGGGCTTAACGGGAGCTTCATTGATTTTTCTCTGAGTTCTTTCATTTTCGGATTCATATTTACTGCCCTCTAAACAGAAAAGCACCGACTCAGTCGATGCTTTATGATTGGAATATGTTATTTGCCTGCTGTGAACGAATCTTTCGCTGCAATTATATCAGGATGCGAATCCCGACTTTACAAGAGCGACCAGGCTGTCAACAGCTTCTGTTTCGTCCGTACCGTCAGCAATGATCTTGATAGTAGTGCCGCCTACGATACCGAGTGAAAGCACACCCAACAGGCTCTTCGCATTAACGCGTCTCTCTTCTTTCTCTACCCAGATCGAAGCCTTGAACTCGTTAGCCTTCTGAATAAAGAATGTTGCCGGACGTGCGTGAAGACCTACCTGATTTTCTACTAAAACTTCCTTAACACTCATTGATATCCCTCTCTCTTAATGAATTTTATAATGAAGCCCATTACTTAGCGTAAAACTTATTATATATATTATATCACATCAAATTCTATCGTCAACAGTTATTTTGAAGTTTGGATTGATGAACATTAGAAAAGAAGCTGAAAAGTCGTTCTTTGTGCAATTTTTCTAATAATTTTTTTACTTTTTGTACTCAGTGAATATTACAGACTCCGCAAGACGTCGTTCCTTATCGGTGAGGTCTGCATTTTCGAGCAATTCGGGGCGTTTTTGTGCCGTTCTGATGACGGATTGCTCGCGCCTGAAGTCCTCGACATTCTTATGATGACCGCTCATCAGCACGGGCGGCACTTCCCGTCCTCTCCACACAGCGGGTCTTGTATACTGAGGATATTCAAGCAGAGAATTATAGTGGCTCTCAAGCTCAAAGCATTCGCTGCCCGAGAGTACCCCGGGTATCATTCTTGCGAGCGCGTCCGTGAGTACCAGCGCAGGCAGTTCCCCGCCCGTAAGAACATAGTTGCCGATAGATATTTCTTCGTCGATATATTCTTCGATAAGCCTTTCGTCTACGCCTTCGTAGTGTCCGCAAAGTATACACACGCTGTCAAGGGCGGATAATTCCTTCAGCCTTTCCTGAGTAAGTGTTTTGCCCTGCGGCGACATATAGATAAAGTGCGGACGTGAGTTCGTTTTTCTGCATATATCCTCGAAGCAGAGCGCGATCGGTTCAGCCATCATCAGCATACCCATTCCGCCGCCGTAAGGGGCGTCGTCAACGCGTCTGTGCTTGTCGAATGCATATTCGCGCAGCTGGTGGCACTCTATTTCGACAGCGCCGCTTTTCTGCGCTCTGCCTATAATACTCTCGTTAAGTACCGCTTCGCACATTTCGGGGAACAGGGTTATTATATCAATCCTCATCGTCAAATATTCCTTTCAGCGGGCGTATTTCGATGATCCCCTCGTCGGTGTCGGTTGAGATGACCACGTCGTCGATCACGGGGATAAGATAATTCTTTTCGCTGCTGTCGGTTATCTGATAAACATCGTTCGCACCCGTTTTGAGGACGTCCGTTACCGTGCCGTACTCCTGCTTTGTATCGGAATCTATGACTTTGCAGCCTAAAATATCCTGTACGAAGAATACGTCCTCGTCAAGCTCGATGTCGTTTCTGTCTATATACAGCACGGTGCGCCTGAGAAGGTCTGCCTGTTCGATTGTGTCGATGCCCTCGGCTTTTATGATCGCTACGTTTTTTTGTACTCGTGCTCGTGTTATTTTAAGCTTATCGCCGTCTTTGAGGTACAGCGTCCTGAACATACAGATAAATTCGGGACCGTCGCACCAGGGGTCGACACGCATTTCGCCTTTCAGACCGTGTGTGCTGACTATCTGCCCGACCTCCAGAAATTGCTTTTTCATATGATTTCCCCTTTGTGAAATAATCTGTAATAGATTTTACCATAATATAAAGCAAAAGGCAACGTGGAAAAGAGATTTTTCTTTGAGATGATAATTGTCAAAATTTAGATTGACATAAGGTATATTTTTATTTATAATGATAGTAAGTAATTTACATGAATACGGAGAAATCATATGAAAGCAAATGTTAACGGCTCTGCCGGAAATAATAAAAGCACATCGGGCAAAGGTTTTGCCGTAACTCCCGAAATGCTTAAAAACGGAGACGTGCTGTGCGGTCTGGTAGTGAGATTCATCAAAAACAGGAACAAGGAGAATATGTTCTCGCTTCTGAGCTGCCTTCGGGACTCGAATCTGTTCGTACCTGCGACCGTCACGACCGACGCAAAGAATGTCGATCTGAGCGGCAGTATTGATAACCCCGTGATGTTCCCCGCAAAAAGTACGGTTACAATAACTCCGCAGTACTACAAGGCAAAGGACGGATTTATCTATATGCCTGTTTACTCGAGAATGGAAAACGCAAGGCAGGAGAACCTCAAAGGCGCATCGCTTGTAAATATGCCTTACGAAAACTGTCTCGAACTTCTTGCGTCGTCGGAAAACTGTACACGTCTTGTGCTCGACCCTCATCTGTATAATGTTGTGCTTGACGAGGATCTTATCAGAATATCGAAAAAGCTTCCGTCACGGCTCAAAAGAGAGTAACGGGAAGAACGCTGCCTGATGAATTCAGGCTGAATATTTCAAAACGAGGAGGTTAGTCCATGGAGAACTACGAACAATTCCTGAAGCGTACCGGAGAATTTGAACAGCCGGTATTTACGCTGCCGAACGAATACTTTTCGGTAAACCCTGCGCTCAGATACAAGGTAGACATATTCAACAAATTCAGACCATTCTTCGGCGATACTGTCATATTTGAATTATCGGAGAAAGACAGAACGCAGATAGGCGGTTTTGTTGACGCATTGTATAAAGAAGCTGGCGATTGCTTTGCGGAGAGACTCAGGAACGATAACCTGCATATCACTTTGCATGATCTCAGCAATTCGAATAACGTGTCCGAAATAGGCGAGGATATGTTCCGCAACGAGATCATAATGCTCAAATATGTGCGCTCGGGGAAACTCTTAAAAAACACTATCCGCTTTGAGTCGAACTATCTGCTTAATATGGTCGGGGTTTCCATGGTACTGGCGCTCAAGCCGAAAACCCGTGAGGATTACGAAAAGCTCATTTCGCTGTACGGTATCGTTGACTGCGTACGCGCCTTGCCGTATCCGCTTACGCCGCATATCACGCTCGGCTATTTTAAGTATGAGGGATTCTCCGCCGATAAGTGCGAGCGTTTGTGCAGGATAGTCAACCGCCTTAACAAAACCAAGCTCGATATAGAGGTTACTACGGACGAACTCTATTACGAGAAGTTCACCGATATGAATAACTACTATAAAATATATCCGCTTACATAATTTAATGATTTTTTAATCTATGCTTAACGATAATCTTATTGTTTTCGCCGGAAAAAGGTGATACAATAAAGCCAAGGTAAATGAAAATCGGTTTTCCGAAAAATAATAAAAAGAAAGAGGTATTAATTATGGGATTTTTTGATGATATTACAAAGAAGCTTTCAATGGTAGGCCAGGAGGCCGCAACACAGACAAAGTCTTTCGCCGAAAAGACAAGACTCAACTCAAGACTCTCCGACGAGGAGAAGCAGCTTAATGCTCTCTTCCAGGTACTCGGAAAGAATTATTTTGAAGCAAACAAGGATAACCCCAACGCTGATTTCTCGGATCAGATCATCGCCATAAAGGACGGTTATGTAAGGATCGAGGGTATCAAAGAGCAGCTCAGAACCGTTGCGGGCATCAGAATATGCCCCAACTGCAGCGCAGAAGTTACTCTCGGCTCGATGTTCTGTAATTCCTGCGGAGCAAAAATGCCTGCCGAAGC
>CADBRK010000149.1 GCA_902797065.1 uncultured Ruminococcus sp. | reverse complement strand
GGGCGTCGGTGGGGGATTTAAACCCACCACCGACGGACGTATGGAACCCGCCGCCTAAAGAGGCGGGGGACATCGACGTTTGTTATTCTTCCGGCGGTACTCTTTCGCACACTACCATGTATCGCTGTTCGTTGCTGCCGTATGGGTGACAGGTGAGAAGCGTTATCAGGTCACGCCCTTCCTGAATATAGCACTTTGAAATATCATACGGACTGATGACCTCGGTATACACTACCTTATAGTGCAGTTCTTCCCACGGGTTTGTAATATATACATCGTCGCCCTCTCCGAGGAACACAATATTGTCAAAGAAGATTTTTCCGATATACCCTCTGTGTGCCGCAAATACTGCGTTGGTACTCTCGCCGCCGATAGGCATCGAGGAATACGAAAGCTGAACTGCGCCGAAATTCATATTATACTGGTTTGCCCCGAGATAGATCGGCAGATCCATATTAATCGCAGGCGCTGAAATATGTCCGAATACATTATCGTAAAGCGTGTATGAAGCAAGATCGAAAGACGGCTGTTCATATGCAAAAGGGTCGTTAAGCTCGTACTGTCCGAACTCGACAAGCTGTTCGTTATACATTTCCATCTGTTCGCGCAGAAGTGAAATATAAGCCCAGTTTATCTCTTTTTTATTCGGGTCGGGCTTTATGTCGTTTTCTTTTATATAATCCGACACGGTGTAGTCTGTCGATCGTTCAGATGATATTCTTTCAATCTCTTTCTGCAGCTCTTCGGTATCGGTATCGTTGTACATCTGTGAGACAGCGTCGCTGTAATCGTTGATCGCACCCTGCATGTTTTTGTTGTTGAGATAATTTGAAACCGGGGAATAAAGGAATATCCCCAGACCCGTAATTATCATCAGTATTCCTATTGTAAGCAGCAGCTTATATCTCTTCTTCATGCGTTGAGTCCTTCTTTTTCAGATTGCTGTTATTGTCCGTTCTGATAAACATACTGATAGCCCATACAACTATACCCGTTAGTATCAAAACGACTACGATCAGCACGAACCACAGATTCATATTTATACCGTAAACATTGACCTTTGCGCTTGTTCCGAGGAACTCGTCTATCATGTTCAGCTTTTCTTCGACTTTAACGGGAACATCGGCAGTTTTTACTTCTTCGGGCTGTTTTTCGGTTATGTTCTCAACCTTGCCGTATCTGTTGAATACCACTTCTCCGTCAAAGTCGGTTCTTTCTCCTCTTACAAGCAGACGGTGGGAATTGATTCCATAAGGGTAGCATGTCAGCAGAGTGATATAATCCTTATCGGGTATGATCTTAAGATCGGAATCATCATTGGGCTGTACTATCTTCACCTGATCGACCTTGTAGGCGTGTATTTCGTCAAGGTACTGTATGTAGAACATATCACCCTCTTCAAGCTTGTTGATGTCTGTGAACATCATAGCGTTAGGCAGTCCCGTGTGACCTGTCAGCACGCAGTGAGTGCTGAGTCCTCCGACAGGCAGCGATGTGTTTCTCAGATGCCCGATACCCTTTGAAAGTACGTCCGAGCTGGTTCCTCTGTAGATGGGCAGTTCTATGTCTACCTTCGGAATTTTTATCAAAGCAATAATGTCGCTGCCGACATTCAGAGTCTGCGCATATCCCGAGCCGTCGTCAAAATCGCTGTCTACGGCGTCCTCATCTGTAGAAATGTAATTGATCTCGCCGTTGGCAAGCTTCCGGTTGTAATCATCCGCGTCTGTTTTAATTGTATTTTTTGTATCGTTATCAAGACTGTATACCATAGCGTTGTATTCGTCCTGGACGGCGTTCTGCCGCATTACATTTATTATATTTCCGATAATAGGGTACAGCACAAAGCCAATGCCCAATGTCAGCAAAATAAGAGCCAATACTTTTCTTTTCATATATTATAATTCCTAACAAGAAGATTTGCGACAAGTACGCATGATTTGATTATAGCATAAGAATAATAGTTTGTATAGTCTTATTTTTTAAGTGAATGTGAAGAATTCCCGAAAAAAATTCTAAATAATTTTTTATTTTACTGCGAAAAATCAAGGCTTGGTGTGTCTAACTAACAGAAGGGTATTTTTTACCCGAAGTTGATAATTATTTTAATAGGAGGAAACGGAAATGAAAAGATTGTTAGCTTTAATACTTGCCTGTTCTCTGATACTCTCGTGTACGCTTGCAACTGTTACGGCGAGTGCGGAGGAGGTAAAAACTGTTTTGGAATTACAGGGTACACCCGCCAAGGTTTTTCGGTATAATGTCGGCGACGACGGTGTAACTATCACGGGGTATCAAGGAGAGGCGGAGTCTATTGTTATTCCCGACAAGATAGAAGGTATGCCGGTAACCAAGATAGGGGATTATGCGTTTTGTGAGAGTAACATAACAAGTGTAAAGCTGCCCGAAACTCTCACTTCGATCGGATACCGTGCATTTTCAGACACCGCTCTTAATGAAGTCACAGTACCTAAAAGTGTTAAGGAAATTAAAGACGGCGCATTCGGTACGTACAGTACAGTTCTTTTCTATCCTGAAAACGGAACCGACTGCGTGGTGGATTATGCTTACGGCGACTTTGTCATATACGGTTATGTCGGAACTGCGGCAGACGATTATTTCCGCAAACATGCAGGGATAAGCTTTATTCCGCTCGACTGCAGGGACGCTTCTGCGGAATATTTACGGTATACCGAAAACGATGAGGGCGGTATAACTATCATAGGTTTCCGTCTTGATGAGCTGCCCGATATAGTTGTTATTCCCGATACGATAAACGGCAAGCCTGTAACCGAGATAGCAGACGGTGCAGCATCCGATGCGATTATATCGGATGACGGCTATTTTACGGACAACCGAAACAATAATTATCGTGATATTGATTCGTATGAAGATTTCGGATTCAAGCCGAGAACGGTTGTTTTAAGCGAGAATATACAGAGAGTGGGAAGCGGCGCTTTCGGAACATTGTTTGCTCAGACGATTTACATTCCCGAATCGTTAGCTAAGGAAATTTATTATGATCCTTTTGTATATACTACCGAGGTGTATTATACACAACCGGATGACGAGGGACACATAGACGGTGAAGCTTCACTTCGTTCCTTCTATTATGATTTCACCGAGATTTTAACAGGAAAAGGCAGCTTATCGACATGGTCTAATGAGATCGGTGCAAATGACGGTTATACCGATGACGGATTTACATTTTCTCTGTCCGAGTATGGCTCTATTGCTATAACGGGTTACAGCGGTGATGACAAAGATGCTTTCATAAGCCATTATATAGATGGGCGTACGGTTACAAAAATAGCTAAAAATGCATTTGAAATGTCAGATATAGTAAGTATCAGCCTGCCTCATACTATTAGCACGATAGAAGATGGAGCATTCTATCAATGCGGGAATCTGGAAAGTGTTTATATCAGAACAAATGAGGAAGTTCAAAGCAGTCTTAAGAAAATAGGTTATCATGCGTTTACAGGCTGTGTATCTCTCAAGTCTGTTACTATTCCAAATGCTATAAAGGAAATGGATGGGTGCGGTCTTGGAGTAAAGGATAATCATATTTCCAGCGATTGGAATTATTATGATGAATTACAAGACGAATTATGTGCTGATAACGGAGAATCGTACTATAAGTTAGCAAAATCAAATTATAAAGAGACAGATGGTGAACCCGAAAACGAGTTTATTGTCTTGGAGAAACATCTGGAAAAATCGTTTTACTTAGATGTCTGGGTATTGTATGAGAATAGCTGTTTCCCTATGGTCATTTATGGCACAAGAGGAACGGCGGCGCAGAGCTATGCCGAATGCTTCTCTTTGACATTTATTCCCGTAGATGAGGATAATATTGAGAAAGATTACAGAGACCTAAAATATGAAGTTGACGATCACGGCTTTGTAGTTATTACAGGCGCAAACGAAAAAGCAGATCAGGCTTTGATTCCCGAGTCTATTCCTTCGACAGACTATAGATCTGACGATAGAGAAGTAATTGCTGTTTCCGATAATGCTTTTAAGGATAACAAGAACTTACAGAAAGTTTCGTTCGACAGATTTATGTATATGAGCGGACGTACACAGGGCGTAAAGACAATTGGCAGTTATGCGTTTGCAGGCTGTGATAAACTCGTTGAGGTCGACTTCACAAGCGGAAATGTTAACCCGATCATTGACAAAATAGGCGAATGTGCTTTCTTGGACTGTAAGTCGCTTAAGAGCGTTACGCTTCCGATGTCCGTAACGAGTATCGGCGATCATGCTTTCGGTTATGTTACGGACGGCAAAAACTTTTCGCTTGATCCCGATTTTGTTATATATGGCTATACGGGTTCGGCTGCAGAGGAGTACGCAAAAAATAACGGCATTAAGTTTGAATCTATAGGTTACAAAGGCTTTAATTATAACGTTATCGCCGCTGATGACGAATCGGGGCTTACAGGCTTTGCGGAGATCACCGCTTACAGAGGTTTGGATAATTATGTCGATATTCCCGAGACGCTCGACAATGCGCCGGTAAGAATAATAGGCGAAGGTGCATTTGCAGGTAACTGTGTAATGGACTCAGTTCATATTCCCAAAACTGTTATGTACATAAAGGACAAGGCGTTCAGAGGCTGCGAACAGCTTGACAGCCTTTATATGTCGGAAGCAGTAAATCTTGTGCATATAGGAAATTACGCTTTCGCCGAGTGTTCCAATATTCGCAGAATACTGATAAAGGAAAATATGAAGTACATCGGTTTAAAGGCAATAGGCTGGTCTTGCTATACTATTTCGGATTATGAAAGCTCTGACGTTATGCAAAGCGAGAATTGGTATCGTGTCAGAATAAATTTTGCCAATTACGAAAAGCACCCCGATCCTCATATTCGTCAGGGTTACGGAGACTGCGATAACGGTCTTTGGGATGAGATCGGTTACAATATGGCAGCAGACAGATATGCACAGGAACATAATAATGTAGAATATTGTAATATGCCCGAGCTTAACGGTTTATCATTGTCGGACAGAAGTACTGCTCAATACGAATATCACGATCCGATAGACGGAGTTCTTACTATAGATGATGTCAGTTTGGAACAAAATAACGATGATCCGATTTATTGTATACCAGTGACCGAAATCGCTGACGGTACATTCCGCAATAACCTGAATGACAAGATAAATACTGTTGTTATCGGAAACTATATAAACAAAATTAAAACCGATACATTCACGAATTACGAGAGCGTAAAGGAATTCTACATTCCCGCAGGCGTTGAGAAGATAGAGGATTATGCGATAGGTTACAGTATTTATCCCATGACAGCAACTCCCGACTCACCTGCGCACATACATCATAAAATCAACGGTATAGTTATTTATGGTTACGAAAATACCGAGGCGCAGCGCTATGCCAATGATAATGATATTACGTTCTATTCGTTAGGCAATGCAGCGGTCGATTACCGTGATACCCCGGATATTCCATTCACCTTAGGCGATGTGACCGCAGACGGTAAGATTACCGCAAAAGACAGCCTGGTAATACAGAGATACACTATAGGTCTGGAATCTCTTGAACTCCGGTACAAGCTTGCTGCGGACGTAAACGGAGACGGCAAGATCACGGCTAAGGACGCGATCGAAATTCTTAGATTTACGATAGGCTTAAAGAGCAATTATCTTCATATGTATGCATGATCTAACACCAATAACAACTACAATTTCATAATAAATCTCCTCATAGAAACGGGCTCGGCGGAATAACTCTGCCGAACCCTTTCTCTTTTTGGCTTTTTATCTGAAGTATATCAACGCACTATCGCATATCCTCTTGCAGACCCGCCGTTAAAATAAATTTGTTAATACTGTTATGGTTACAGATTACTCGGCAGCTTTCTGCTCGTAGCTTTCGATCATTCTCTTAACCATCTGACCGCCGACAGAACCTGCCTGACGTGATGTGAGGTCACCGTTGTAGCCCTGCTTGAGGTCTACGCCTACTTCGTTTGCGCACTCCATCTTAAATCTGTTCATAGCGTCCCTTGCTTCGGGAACATTAAGCTTGTTATTATTCTTAGATGACATAATAGTTTTCTCCTTCTTGTTTTTTGCGGAGAACGCCGTATCGGCATTACTCCTCCTTTTGACATAATAAAAACCGATACGGCTTTATTATGTCCGTTCGGTGATTGATCTGTTTTATCACCGTGATAGTATTGTACGCAGAAATAAATATAATATAAGATGTAAAATTTGTCTTTTTTAATGATTTTAACAATTTGTTAAAAAAGGGTTGAAAAAAGAATTAAATGCGTATACAATAATAATGTTAGTGTTTTTTTCTAATAAATAGAAAATAAGGGGAGGCATGTATGGGCAGTAACAGAGAAATACTTAAAACCTCGCTCAAAAGGTTAAAAGTGCATTATTTTTACAGCGTTGTTATAGTTTTCTTCATAGCTATTATAGTCAGCAGCGGATATAATTATACCATGCTGAACAGAACCGACTATTTAAGCAATAATTCTGTTATGCTGGAGATCAAGCACAAGACGAATTATGAAGTTCTGGACGAATTCTTTAACAAACGCAATATGTACTATGTGCCGACTTCTCCCGAGACTATGCAGGAGAAGTATTCGAGAGGCGTTCTTTCGGTTTTTGTAAATGAGATCACGGGCAGCGGATCGTTCGGATTCGGAATTCTTAACGGTATCAACAAAATTTTGTTCGGCGGGTCGATCTCCGAATGGATCACGATATTTTTGATGGCGCTGCTGTCTCTTTTTATGACTATATATTTCAAAAATGTTTTGCTTGTCGGGAAGAGCCGTTATTTTATGGAACACCGATTATATGACGATACCAAAGTCGGCACACTGCTGTTCCCTTATCTTACAGCGCACACACGGCATATTGCCCATGTTATGTTTTTGCGCTCGATAAAACAAGTGTTGTGGGATCTGACGATCATAGGCGGGTTTTATAAGCACTATGAATATATGATGATACCGTATATTCTTGCGGAGAACCCGAACCTGACATCAAAACAGGCTTTTAAGATGTCCAAGGATCTTATGATGAACGATAAGTTCAATATGTTCAAGCTGGATCTTCTTTTGCTGCCTATTGCTATGGCGGACGGTTTTACGTTTCATTTGTCATCTTTGTTTTTCCTGAATCCATACCGTGACTGCGTTTATGCCGAAGCGTACGCACGGTTAAGGGTAAACAAGAAAGATAAGATAGAAAACGGTATTCTTCTGTATGACGATCTTCTCTATAGTAATGAGGGTGAGCTTGACAGCTATCCCGAGGAACAATGTCCGACAAAATATCTTGACAGACTCAAATGGCTTTCTATTATAGATTATGACCGTGATTATGATGCGCAGACAAGCGTTTTGTTCTTTTTCTTTTTCTCGTTTATCGGATGGTTCTGGGAAGTGATCTATTATATGATGAACGAGGGCAGATTTATAAACAGAGGTACGCTTTTGGGTCCGTGGCTGCCTATATACGGTGTTGCGGGTATTATCATTGTGGTGTTCCTGCGTGGATTGCGTAAAAACCCTGCGATGATGTTTACAAGTACGGTCGTGGTATGCGGTACGGTTGAATATATGACCTCATGGATCCTGGAAAAGTGCTTCGGGCTGAAATGGTGGGATTATGAAGGGTACTTTATGAACCTCAACGGCAGGATATGCCTGGAGGGGCTGATG
>CADBRK010000148.1 GCA_902797065.1 uncultured Ruminococcus sp. | reverse complement strand
TGATGACAGCACTGATAAAGCGGTGTTTGAAAAAGCTGCGCAGTGCAGAAGCGAATATGTACTCGGCGTTACGGGTACGGTAATGGAGAGAAGCGCAAAGAGCAAGAAGCTCCCCACGGGCGATATTGAAATAAAGGTGACAGAGCTGAGAATACTCGGCGAGAGCGAAACTCCGCCGTTTGAGATCGTAGACAACTGCAAGACAGGCGAGCTTACACGTTTGCAGTACCGCTATCTTGATCTGAGACGTCCCGAGCTTCAGCAGAATATAATTCTTCGCCACAAGATAGCAAAGGCAACAAGAGACTATTTTGACGAGAGGGGCTTTATAGAAATAGAAACACCTATTCTGATCAAGTCGACTCCGGAGGGAGCAAGAGATTTCCTTGTGCCGTCAAGAATACATAAGGGCAGCTTTTATGCGCTGCCGCAGTCGCCTCAGATCTATAAGCAGCTTTGCATGGTTGCAGGCTTTGATAAGTATATGCAGATGGCAAGATGTTTTAGAGACGAGGATCTTCGCGCCGACAGGCAGCCCGAATTTACGCAGATAGATATCGAGATGTCCTTTATAGATATGGATGATATACTTGAGCTTGCCGAGGAGTATATTAAGTATGTGTTCAAGAAAACACTTGATATAGACGTTCCCACACCGTTCCCCAGATATAAATACAATGAGGTTATGGAGAGGTACGGTTCCGATAAGCCGGATACACGTTTCGGTATGGAGCTGTTTGATCTTACAGATGTTGTAAAGGATACCGACTTTGTTGTATTTAAGTCCGCAATAGAGGGTGGCGGCAGCGTTCGCGGCATTACCGCAAAGGGCGCGCTTAAAACGTATTCAAGAAAAGAAATTGACAAGCTTACCGAATTTGCAAAGGGTATCGGAGCAAAAGGCATGGCTTGGATAAGAATGACAGATGACGGAGTTGCTTCATCTTTTGCAAAATTCATGACGCAGGAGCAGATGAATGCCGTTATAGAACGTGCAGGTGCAGAAAAGGGCGATGTAGTATTTATTATCGCTGATTCCAATGACACAAATGTTAAGTCGGTACTCGGTGCAATAAGACTTGAAGCTGCAAAGAAGCTCGAGATAAAGAGAGAGGGTATTGATTTCTTGTGGGTTATTGAATTCCCGTTCTTTGAGTTTGACAATGAGTCCGGAACGTGGGTAGCTATGCACCATCCTTTTACGTCTCCGACAGATGAGGCGCTTAAGCACCTCGAGGGTGACAAGAGTCAGGTTTATGCCAAGGCTTATGATATGGTGCTCAACGGAGTAGAGCTTTGCTCGGGTTCGATAAGAATTACCAACCCCGATCTGCAAAAGCGTATGTTCAGTATGCTGGGTTTGAGCGATGAGGAGGCATACAGAAAATTCGGTTTCTTGACCGATGCATTCAAGTACGGTGCACCGCCTCACGGAGGAATGGGAATAGGCTTTGACAGACTTGTAATGCAGATGATCAATGCATCTGAGCTGCGGGAAGTGTCTACGTTACGCGATGTTGTAGCTTTCCCGAAGGTGCAGAATGCAAGCGAGCCGATGACGAATGCTCCCGCGCCTGTTGATAATGCGCAGCTTGCGGAGCTTGGTATCGGAGTAATTGCAGGCGAGTAAATAATACACTAATAAAAAAGTGTGTAATCCCCGGTGGACTGCACACTTTTTACCATCATATTTCTGATTTGAAAATTAGTGATATTAGACTATGACGTTGAGCGCTTATTGTGTACTAATCACAATAATATCATTACAAAAACCTTCACATTTCAGCATAGTTAAATTTGACAAATTTTAGAAAATATTAAAAAAATTTTATTCCATTTTAAAAACTTGACATAACATGCGATTTGTGTTAAAATATTCATAGTAAATCGAAGCGGTAAGACCGCAAATGTTCTGTCAATATCACATCTTAACTCAGCAGATTGAGCGTAGGTCGTACGGCTTACGCTTTTTGCTTTGTATAGGGGGAAAACTATGATAGTATTCACTACAGATCTGGACAACACGATGATATTTTCATATAAGCACGACATAGGTGAGGGCAGAGTCTGCGCCGAAGTGTATCAGGGCAGAGAAATATCGTTTGTTACACCGCGTACAGCCGGACTGCTGAAAGAAGTAAACGACGCTGTTCTGCTTGTACCCACGACGACAAGGACGCTCGAACAGTATAACAGGATCGACCTCGGTATCGGCGTACCGAAGCTTGCCATGGTGTGCAACGGCGGTGTTCTGCTCGAAAACGGTGTCGAGAACGACGACTGGTACAAAGAATCGCTCAGACTCACCGAAGGCGCACGGGAACAAATACATTTATCCGAAAAGCTGCTCGATAAAGACGAGAGAAGGACATTTGAGGTGCGCAATATCAGGGATTTGTTTGTGTTTACGAAATGCGATGATCCCGAAATATCTGTCGAAGCTTTGAAAAAATCTCTCGATACAGATATTGTCGATGTGTTCAACAACGGAGTAAAGGTTTATGTTGTGCCAAAAGCTCTGAGCAAGGGCAGAGCGATTGAAAGGTTAAGAGAGAAGCTCTCAGCAGATATTATGATAGCCGCAGGTGACAGCGAATTTGATATAACCATGCTTAATGCGTGCGATATACCGATAGCGCCGGGATCGCTTGCGGATATTGCAAAGCTTCCGGATAATACCGTTGTTATCGGCGAAAGCGAGGGTATTTTCTCAGACAGAGTTCTTGAGTGTGTGCTTAAATGCGCTAAAGATTATAGCAGTAATTGAGTATCTCGGTATAGCTTAGTCCCTGCTGCGCCATCATTCTTGCAAGCACGGGCGTTATGCCGTTTGTTTCACCGCTGCTGTCGGGTGAAAACATAGTATCGTATGGGTCGGCTATCGGCGTTGACGAGCGTTCTTGTTCCGAACAGAACGGCAGCGTATAGGTCTGTACGGGTTTGCCGTCGGATAACAAGAGCGTTGAATATACATTGTCGCAGTATGAACACAGGGCGGTGTAGCTGCTTGAAAACTTGTTTTTAAGCTCGCTGTCAGTCAGAAAAACATTCTTGTCCTTCGTGTCGATAGACAGAGTACCCCGGTCGTTTTCAATGCAAAGCTGCGTGTGATAAGCTATGCAGAGCGCCTTGACCTCGTCGGGAGTGAAGTCCTTTTCACAGACAGCGCCCACAAGAGAGTACAGCACCGATTTCGCCGAGCGCGTAACGCTTTTTCCGTCGGAAGTATCCGTAAAAGTCAGAACGTCGGGCATACCGATGCTGTCGGTCTGTATTGCCGCCGAAACGGGCAGCGATGAGACTTTAGTACCGAACGGAAAAATACTGCGGTTTGCCAGAGTGGGGATCGCACCCATTATTGTCATAATGAGCAAAAGAACGGGGAAATATTTTTTCAAATGAATTCTTCCTTTCCTTCAAAATTCTATTGACATCTTGTGCGAATTGTTATAATATTGTATTTGTGAATATGTGTGTTCCGGCGTTTCATACGCTATTTATATACGTAAAAGCGAGAAGTTATACCTTCAATACTTTGAAAGGACGATCGAATATATGAAAGTTAAAGCAAGTTGGGCTGCATTTGTTCCGTTTACGGTGGGAGCGGTACTGCTGCATATATACCACCTGTTCTTTTTGGGCGGAGATCAGATCACGCAGCAGCTGTACGGCGGTTATTCGCTGCTTATAAATAAAACTACAGAGCCGGAACTTATAGTTATACTGGCGGCTCTGATGTTTGCGTTTTTGATGCTGTTCAATCTTATCGACAGAAAAACCTCTTCTTACTGCGACATCAAGCGCGATACTCTTGGCGGTCTGTTCCTGGTAATATCGGGGCTTTTGCTCGGAGTAGAGAGCGCAGTTTCAATGGTGACATTATCGCCTTCCAGCGATACTCTTACGTCGGAATTTGCGATAAATATACTCGGTATCGTTACTTCGCTTATTTTTGCGATAGTCGGCATGGGTCTGCTTGTCGGGTTCAATATAGCGAAGAAGATGCGTCTTTGTATGGTGATACCGACGATATGGGCAGCAGTCCAGATGATAAAAAGCTTTGTTTCACACAGAGAACAATCACCGTCGTTTGCGTTCTTTGATGTGTTTGTATGGGTCTTCCTTACAATATTCCTTTTCCAGAATGCTATGGTGCTTTGCGGTATCGAGATCAAGAATCCCGTAAAGGCTTCGTTCACATACGGATTGATGTTTATTCTGTTTTCGGCTGTTTATACTATTTCCGAGATCAAAAGCAGTATGGACGAACTGGGCTATTTTGAGGTTACGGCGCTTATACCTCAGTTCCTTATAGCGGCGCTCGGACTGTACGCGTTTGTCTCGATCGCAAATATGTCGACCGCTATGATAACAAAGAAAAAGGCAGACGAGCTTTACGGTTCTCTCTCGGACGAACAGAAGGCGGAGAAGGAGTCCGCTAAGAAGTCCGCCAAGGCCCTTGAAGATGATGATACGGACGAACCCGAGGCTGCGTTCGGCGTGGGCAGTACGAAGTATGTTACAGCGGAGTTTGAGAAGATCAGACTTGAAAAGGCTGCAAAGAAGGCTCAGGAGCGCACAGGGAAGATTTCCGGCGCAGTGAGCGACGACGATGAGGACGAAGAGCCTATGTCTACGCTTGACAAGATAGACCAGCTTATCATGGAGCTGTCCGATGATGCTAACAAATAATCTTACTATATAGTGACTAAAATAAGGAGGGCTGCTTTTTGAAAAGATATGTTATTGCCAAATAAGCTTTGGCTATTTGGTATCGTTTAAATATTATTATAGCCATAGCTTATCCTAAAGACTTAAATCAAATTTTTAGGAGGCAATAATGAGCTATATAAAGGCAACCGATGTTCTTCCGCAGAACATCATTGAAATAATTCAGCAATATATCGACGGAGAGAATATTTACATTCCCCGAAAGGAATGCAGTCATACCGAGTGGGGAGAGAAGTCGGGCGCAAAAAGCGAGATGCGCCGCAGGAACATAACGATCTACCGTGAATACACTCAGGGTATGAAAACCGGTGATCTTGCAGAGAAATATTTTCTCTCGGAGAAAAGCATACAGCGGATAATCCGCACAATGAAAACAGGTGAGTCTGCTTGATGCAGGCTCATTTTTGATTATAATTGATTGTGAGGTTCCATTTTTTGGGAATGTGTGGTATTATATATTTGCAGATCAAAAGAAGAACGGAAGGTGATCGATTTGTCAAATCTAAAATATATTATACTCAGAGAACGTCCCGGGTTGAAGAATGCTGCGGCGCAGTGGTTCCATCAGAAGTGGGGAGTACCCACGGAGGCATATCTTGCATGTATGGACGATTATCTGAACGGAAAAACGGAATACGGTTGGTATCTCTGCCTGGATGGTGATAAGATCGCAGGCGGTATGGGCGTTATAGAAAATGATTTCCACGAGAGAAAAGACCTTTCGCCCAATGTGTGCGCCGTGTACACCGATGAGGAGTACAGAAAAAAAGGAATTGCCGGTACACTGCTGAATATGACAGTCGAGGATATGAGGAGCAAGGGTATCTCTCCGCTGTATCTTGTGACTGATCATATCGGCTTTTACGAGAGGTACGGCTGGGAGTTCCTCTGCATGGTGCAGGGCAGCGATCCCGAACCGACAAGAATGTATATTCATCACTAAAAGAAAGAAGGAGTTATTATGTTCAACCTGGAAACAGAAAGATTAACTATCACGGAATTTAAGCCCGAAATGGCGCAGGCTGTTCACGAGAATTCTCTTGACGAGGATACGCGCCGCTTCCTGCCTGACGAGGTTTTTGAGACTGTCGAGGACGCAGCCGAAACGGTAGGATTTCTTATGTCATGCTACGGCGGCAGCGAAGGTCCGTTTGTATACCCCGCTTTGCTGAAGGACGGCACTTACATAGGCTATGTTCAGGCGGTGCCGCTCGATGACGGACAATGGGAGATCGGCTATCATGTCGGCGAAAGATATACGAAAAACGGTTACGCAACGGAGGCAGTTAAGGCATTCATGCCTGTTATCATGGGAAAAATCGGCATAAACAGTATGAGAGGTATCTGCCGCTTTGACAATACCGCTTCACGCAGGGTCATGGAAAAATGCGGATTTGTTCTCGAACAGGAGAAGCCCGGCAATTATAAGGGCGTAGATACAACGATTTGCTATTATAGGTACAGTCTGATTTGAAGATAACAAAAATTTTTTAAACAGTTAATTTACCTGTTGACAAATCGCATTCTTTGTGATAGTATTGTCACATGATAATAAAAACAAATCGCTGACGGGGACGGCTTGATACAAGCGCTGTTTATAGGCAACACCTTCAGAGAGTATCCGACATGGGCTGAGATCGGGTATAACAGAGGTATCAACGCACACCACCCCTGAGAGTCCGCCGAAATAAGGCGGAACGGCTGACACCGTTATATGTCGCAATGAGGGCAGAGTATATTTTATATCTGCCGAAATTGGGTGGAACCACGCTGAAACTATCTGCGTCCCTTTTTGCAGGGGCGCAGTTTTTTTATTTTTTGAAACGGAGGAAAGAAAAATGATCAATGTTGAATTAAAAGGCGGCGTTGTTAATCAGTATGAAGAAAACATAACGGCTGCCGAAGTGGCAAAATCGATCAGTATGGGTCTTTATAAGGCTGCATGCGTATGTAAGATAGACGGTGAGGTCTTTGACCTGAGAACACCGCTGACAAAGGACTGCAAGCTTGAGATCCTTACATTCGATGACGAAGATGGCAAAAAGGCATTCTGGCATACATCGTCACACGTGCTTGCGCAGGCTGTAAAGCATCTTTACCCCAACGCGCACTTTGCGATAGGTCCTGCAATAGACGGCGGATTCTATTATGATTTCGATGTGGAAAAGGCGTTTTCTCCCGAGGATCTGGAGAATATCACAAAGGAGATGAAGGCTATCGTCAAGAGCGGTCTTGAGGTCGAGAGATTTGAACTGCCGCCGCAAGAGGCTATGGAGCTTCTGGAGAGCATGAACGAGCCGTATAAGGTTGAACTTGCAAAGGAGCACGCAGACAAGGGCGAACATATCACGTTCTACAAGCAGGGCGATTTCACAGACTTGTGCGCAGGTCCTCACCTTATGAGCGTTGCGCCGATCAAGGCGATCAAGCTTACGGCGTGCACGGGCGCATACTGGAGAGGAGATTCCTCTAAAGCACAGCTTTGCAGAGTGTACGGTACATCATTCCCGAAGGCTTCTCAGCTTGAAGAACACCTTGCACAGCTTGAAGAAGCACGAAAGAGAGATCACAACAAGCTTGGCAGAGAGTTGGAGCTGTTCACAACTTCCGATGTTATCGGTCAGGGCTTGCCGATACTTCTCCCGAAGGGTGCAAGAGTGATTCAGCTTTTGCAGAGATTTGTTGAGGACGAGGAACAGAAGAGAGGCTGGCTTTTAACAAAGACTCCGTTCATGGCAAAGAGCGATCTGTATAAGATCTCCGGTCACTGGGATCATTATCAGGACGGCATGTTTGTACTCGGCGACGAGGAGAAGGATAAAGAAGTATTTGCGCTTCGCCCGATGACGTGCCCGTTCCAGTATCAGGCATATCTCAACAGACAGCGTTCATACAGAGATCTTCCGCTCAGATATAACGAGACGTCTACGCTGTTCAGGAACGAGGCAAGCGGCGAGATGCACGGCCTTATCCGTGTAAGACAATTCACGATCTCGGAGGGACACCTCATGTGCCGCCCCGATCAGCTTGAAGACGAGTTTAAAAAGTGCGTCGAGCTTACGACGTTCATGCTCAAGACGCTCGGACTCTATGAGGACGTTTCTTACCGTTTCTCTCAGTGGGATCCCGACGACAGAGCTAAATATATCGGTACGCCCGAACAGTGGGACGAAGCCCAGGGTATTATGAAGAATATTCTCGACAAGCTGGGAATACAGTACAAGATAGGTATCGGCGAGGCTGCATTCTACGGTCCGAAACTCGATATTCAGATAAAGAACGTATTCGGCAAGGAGGATACGCTCATCACGATACAGATAGATCAGATGCTTGCGCAGAAATTCGGCATGGAGTATGTCGATAGGGACGGAACGAAGAAGAACCCGTACATTATCCACAGAACGTCCATCGGCTGTTATGAGAGAACTCTTGCACTGCTTATCGAGAAGTACGCAGGTGCGTTCCCGATGTGGCTCGCACCCGTTCAAGTTAAGCTCCTGCCCATCGCAGACAGACACCTTGATTATATATATGAGGTAAAGGCAAAGCTTGAAGCGAAGGGTCTGCGCGTAGAGGTTGACGACAGAAGCGAGAAGATCGGCTACAAGATCAGAGAAGCT
>CADBRK010000147.1 GCA_902797065.1 uncultured Ruminococcus sp. | reverse complement strand
TAACAATTATCTTATCGAGAATAACCTGTCGTCCGCTCAGGCAGCAAAGAAAATAGGTATCGACAGAACTATTTTCTACCGCTACACTACGGGCAAACGAACGCCGCAAAGCGAAGAACAGGTAGAAGAAATAGCCAACAGGCTGTATATGTCCGCTAAAGAAAAAGAAGAACTGATAGAAAAATACGATCGGGCTGTACTCGGTGACGAGATAGTATCAAGCTTCCACTATGTAAACAGGCTTATGAAAACTCTATCAAATGCCGATACATTCAACTGTCAGAAATCATTCTCTTTTCTTGAAGGATCGGGGAATAAATACCGCGGCGTTCCGGAGAAATCATCGTATATTGCCTCTCCGCAGGCTATCGTTGAATGTGCCTACCTTATTTGTCAAGGCGAAAAAGCATCCGACAGAAAAAGCAGTATCAGGATGATAATGCAGCCGACTTACAATACGATAGAAAACATGCTCACGCCTCTGTTCAGCGAATTGGAAACCAAGATCGAGCAAATAATCTGTCTCGAAAAAACCATCGAAAAAAGCTATGTGAATCTTGATATTATAGAAAACCTGCTCACACCTGCTTTCTGTCTGAACAATTTCAGAGTGTATTATCACTACGATATTCTCAAAAGTCACCTGAGCACCGCCAGTCTGCTGCCGAATATGATCCTCTCCGACAACTGCGCTCTTCTTTTTGACTACGAGATGCAGAACGGATACATAACACAGGATAAAGAAATGATCATATATCTTAAGAAGCAGTTTGATTTGCTCAAAAGCAAATGTTCATCCTTCATCGAAAACGACTCATACGCAAATATCGTACAAGAAAACAGCATGGTCATAGAGGCAGCCAGAATAGAAACACTTTTCAACCAACCGTGTATCGTTCCGTGCCTTGGCCGCAAGCTGCTTGATAAATACATTGTAAACTTCCCGATGAAAAAACAGCTTATTGATACGCTTATCGCCACACACGGCGATTGGGACGGAATGAAACACCGCCCTCCGGAATCATATGCAGCGTGCTATTGCACAGAGGAAGGTATACTGGAAATTTTCAAAACCGGAAGAATTGCCGAGTTCCCGGAAAAGTTCTATCTGCCTTTTACGAAAGAAGGCAAAATAGCAATACTTGACAGGATGCTCTATCTGCATAAAAACAATTTACATAATTATGTAATATTCAAAAGCGGCGCAAATCTGCCTGATACTATACAAATCTACTGCAATCCTAAACATCATACGGTTACTCTCAGGTACACCTCTGATGATCATCTCATGCAGATAAACATTGCGGAAATTTCTCTGTATAATTCGATTATGCATTACCTTGAATACATCAATAAGAAAGGTCTGAGCAAGTCTCTGCAGGAAACAACCGACCTGCTGAATAATATACGTGAAAAGCTCATTAACGACAGTTTTTAAGAAAACAGGGTGCCCGTGGAGCATCCTGTTTTTACTTTGTGCAAATAACCGCTTTTTTTCAAAAAGATATTGATAAAATCAACAATTGATGATAAAATGTAAACAGTTGATTTAAGGAGGCAAAATTATGAAAAACACAGAGAAAACAATGGATAAGCTTGTAGCACTCTGTAAAACAAGAGGTTTCGTATATCCGGGCAGCGAGATATACGGCGGTCTTGCAAACACATGGGACTACGGTCCTCTCGGCGTACTGCTCAAGAACAATATCAAGAGTGCATGGCTCAAGAAGTTTGTTCAGGAAAACAAGCTCAATGTAGGTCTTGATTCCGCAATACTTATGAACCCGCAGACATGGGTAGCGTCGGGTCATCTGGGCGGATTTTCCGATCCGCTGATGGACTGCCGTGAGTGCAAGACGCGTCACCGCGCCGACAACCTCATCGAAGATTTTGACGGAACAAACGTTGCAGGCTGGAGCAATCAGCAGATGACAGACTATATCAAAGAAAAGGGGATCGTATGCCCCAACTGCGGCAAGGCAAACTTTACGGACATAAGACAGTTCAACCTTATGTTCAAGACATTCCAGGGCGTTACCGAGGACACTAAGAACGAGCTTTATCTTCGTCCCGAGACAGCGCAAGGTATCTTCGTAAACTTTGCGAACATTCAGAGAACCACACGTAAAAAAGTTCCCTTCGGCGTTGCGCAGATCGGCAAGTCATTTAGAAACGAGATCACACCCGGAAACTTCATATTCCGTGTACGCGAGTTTGAGCAGATGGAGCTTGAGTTCTTCTGCAAGCCCGACACCGACCTCGAATGGTTCTCATACTGGAGAGGCTTCTGCCGTGACTGGCTCTATTCGCTTAACATAAAAGAAGAAAACCTCAGACTCCGTGACCATGAGCCGGAGGAGCTTTCGTTCTATTCAAAGGCTACAACAGACTTCGAGTATCTCTTCCCGTTCGGCTGGGGCGAGCTTTGGGGTATCGCAGACAGAACAAATTACGACCTCACACAGCACATCAACACAAGCGGCAAGAGTCTCGATTATCTTGATCCCGAAACAAACGAGAGATACATCCCCTATGTTATCGAGCCGTCTCTCGGCGTTGAGCGTTTGTTCCTCGCTATAATGACAGAAGCATACGACGAGGAGCAGATCAAAGAAGACGACACAAGAGTCGTTCTCAGACTTCACCCTGCGCTTGCGCCGTTCAAGGCTGCAGTATTGCCTTTGTCAAAGAAGCTGTCGGACGAAGCAGGCGAGGTTTACGACATGCTTTCAAAGCACTTCATGACCGATTTTGACGACACGGGTTCTATCGGCAAGAGATACCGCCGTGAAGACGAAATAGGAACGCCGTTCTGTATAACTTTCGACTTTGACTCACGTGACGACCGCTGCGTAACGGTACGTGACCGTGACACCATGGAGCAGGAGAGAGTTGCCATAGACGAGCTTGTGGATTATCTCGCAAAGAAAATCGCATTCTGATAATTATTTTAAAACACAGCTTAAAAGACCATTCACACCAAATTGCGAATGGTCTTTTTTTGTTTT
>CADBRK010000146.1 GCA_902797065.1 uncultured Ruminococcus sp. | reverse complement strand
TCGCTGATGTTCGGATTCTTTTTCGTGATAGGAGTAATTTTGTGCCTGTCGGTATGGAAGATAATCGAAACTCAGACGATAAGCGAGAAAAACAGAACCGAGCTTACAAACGCACTGGCTCATGACATCAAAACTCCGCTGTTTGTCATCAGCGGTTACGCATATAGTCTGAAGGAAAACATTGACGAAACCGAAAGGGATAATTACCTCGACAAGATAATCGAACAGACTGACAGGATAAATACGCTTGTACACAATATGCTTAATCTGAGCAAGCTGGACTCGTATAATGTAACGCTCAACAAAACAGAGTTTGATCTTAGTGAGCTTACGGAAGAACTCCTGAAAGATTACAGGATTCTGCCGAACGGCAAGACGCTTAAATATACGCAGAGCGGCGATAATACAGTAACGGCAGACCGTTCGCTTATCACGACGGCTTTGCATAATCTTATTGACAATGCGGTGCAGTACTCTTTGCCCGAAACGGAGATAGTTATCGTTATTAAAGACAATTCTCTGCGCATAGAAAACCAATGCGAACCGCTCTCGAAATCCGAGATAAAGCAGATATGGCAGCCCTATGTGCGCAAAGACAAAAGCCGTCACCAGAAGGGCAACGGCTTGGGTCTGTCAATAGTAAAGTCGATCTTTGATCTTCATAAGATCGGATACGAGATGAAGATGGAAGAGACGTCTCTCGTTTGTGTGATTAATTTCTGATTGATTATCAATGCTTACTTTGTACCGAAAATTCGGTCGCCGGCGTCGCCGAGACCCGGGCATATGTAAGCATTTTCGTTAAGACATCTGTCGAGATTTCCGCAGAAAATACGAATATCGGGGTGCGCTTCGCTGAGCTTTTTGAGTCCTTCGGGCGCTGCGATTATGCACATGAACTTTATGTTCTTTCCGCCGTGCTGCTTTACAAAGTCGATTGCAGAAACTGCTGAACCGCCTGTCGCAAGCATAGGATCAAGAACAAGTATCTCTCGTTCTTCGATGAATGCCGGCAGCTTACAGTAATACTCGTGGGGTTCGTGTGTTTTCTCGTCACGGTACAAACCGATGTGACCCACCTTTGCGGAAGGCACGAGCGAAAGAATACCGTTCACCATTCCGAGTCCTGCGCGGAGGATCGGCACGATAGCAAGTTTTCTGCCTGCTATCTCGGGCGACATGCATGATTCGATGGGCGTTTCCGTCTCAACGTCGTTTGTCGGCAGATCGCGCAGAGCCTCGTATCCCATAAGCATGGCGATCTCTTCCACAAGCTTGCGGAATTCATTTGTGCCTGTTGATTTTTTCCTCAGTAATGTGATCTTGTGCTTGATAAGCGGGTGATCCATTATAAATACGTTTTCCGTAATGATCATCTCCTTTAATTTTTTCAATTATATTATATACCCTATATATTTCTTTGTCAAAGGCGAATTTAAAATAAAACGAACAACTTGTTGTTTTGAAAAAACATTGTAAATAATCTTCGTAAACGGGGGAGAGAACATGGAAAAAGATATGGAAAAAGCAGATCATTCCGGTCACAGAAAAAGAATGAGGAGAAAATTCATAGATTATGGCGCTGATGCCTTTGAACAGCACGAGATACTCGAAATGCTGCTCTATTATGTATATCCCAGGAAGGATACAAATCCTATTGCGCATAACCTGATAGATCATTTCGGTTCTCTGGCAAACGTTTTTGATGCGCCGTTCAATGCGCTTCTTGATGCAGGGTTATCCGAGAACACGGCGGTATTCATTAAGCTGATGCCCGAGCTGTTCTCCCGTTATGCGTACGACAGATTCTGCACGGTCAAACAAAAACAGAATTTTGAAGGCATCAGAGAATTCCTTATAACGAAATTTCTTACAAAATCTTCCGAGGAAGTCTATCTTGTTTTGCTCAGTGCGAAAAAAATAATTCTTTTCTCGGGCTTTATAGATCATGGCGGCAATTCAAGCGCAGAGATCAATATCTCAAAGATCTGCGATTATGCTCTGAGATACAAGGCGAAATATGCCGTTATTGCACATAATCACCCGAGCGGCGTACTTGTTCCGTCGCAGAACGATATAAAATCTACCGCAAAGCTTTATGAATCTCTGAACTTGTTGGAGATCGAGCTGCTGAATCACTATATTGTCGCCGAAAACTCGGCTCTCGGCATGAAAGAGATAGGGGCTTTGTTTAAATCGGTATCCGAATATGAAAAAAGCGGAATGTATTCTTCTTAAAATTAATCGTCAGGGGTTTTGAACAAGTAAAGAAAATATGAACACAGAATTCATACTGCAATGTTTTGCTGCTTTTACCCCTCCGTTTTGTTTCGCTCAACACCTTCCCGGAGACGGCAAATTGAGTCTCCCCGGAAAGGGCAATTTCATCAACTTAAGACTGAAAACTGAAGATTGAAGAATGATTAATAGTGAACCTATTCTATAAAAATAGGAGCGAAGCGACTCCGATTTTTTTAAGTTTTAAGTCTTCAGTTTTCAGTAAAATACGGGGGAGTACCCCCCTCAATTAAGAATATATGAACCTTCGGGAAACCAATGCTTATATTTCTCGCATAGTTCTAAAATGCCGTACAATGCCCTTGTAC
>CADBRK010000145.1 GCA_902797065.1 uncultured Ruminococcus sp. | reverse complement strand
CTTCCATTATAGCTTATGTAACAAGTGCGTGAAATACATGGCTGGTTTGTCATGGATTTAACGACTAAATATATTATAGTAGGTGATAAAAATGACAACTATGGAAATAATGGGCGCAAACGCAAAGGCAGCCGCAAGAGTACTTCTCACGGCAGGAGATCTTAAAAACAAGGCTTTGCTCGCCATTGCGGACGCACTCATCGAAAACTGCGGCGCTATAATCGCCGCAAACGACATTGACATCAAGCTCGCCAAAGAGAACAACACACGCGCTGCTCTCATCGACAGGCTCACGCTTACTCCCGCAAGGATCGAGGGTATGGCAGACGGAGTACGTCAGGTAGCGGCTCTCCCCGATCCTATCGGCACGGTACTCAGCGGTTCGAGCCGCCCGAACGGTCTGAAGATCGAAAAAGTACGTGTTCCTCTCGGCGTGGTAGGCATTATCTTTGAGGCACGTCCGAATGTGACCTCTGACGCAGCTGCGCTCTGCCTGAAATCGGGCAACGCTGTCATACTCAGAGGCGGCAAAGAGGCTATCAATTCAAACAAAGCGATCGCCGACATAATGAGAAACGCTGTTGAAAAAGCAGGGCTCCCCAAGGACTGCATATCTCTTGTAGAGGACACAACTCGCGCGTCGTCTGTCGAACTGATGCAGCTTTCGTATCTTGACGTACTTATCCCGAGAGGAAGCGCAAACCTCATCAAAGCTGTTGTGGAAAACGCAAAGGTACCCGTCATCGAGACAGGCGCAGGCAACTGCCACGTATACGTTGACGATACGGCAGATATTGATATGGCTGCCAATATCATATTCAACGCAAAGACTTCGCGTCCGTCCGTGTGCAACGCTATCGAGACAATTCTTGTGCATAAGGACATAGCAGAAAAAGCCCTGCCCGCAATCAAGGCAAGACTTGACGAAAAGAATGTTGTTCTCCGCTGCTGCGAGAGAAGCGCAGCAATTCTCGAAGGCGTTGAGCCTGCCACCGAGGAGGACTGGTACACCGAATACGGAGATTATATCCTCGCCGTTAAGATCGTTGACACCATCGACGAGGCTATCGCACATATCGCAAAGTACAGCACGGGTCACAGCGAGTGCATCGTAACAAAGGATTACGCAAGCGCACAGAAATTCACCGACGAAGTTGATTCTGCGGCTGTCTATGTGAATTCCTCAACGAGATTCACCGACGGCGGCGAGTTCGGTCTCGGTGCAGAGATCGGCATCTCAACTCAGAAGCTCCACGCAAGAGGTCCGATGGGTCTCAACGAGCTTACCTCAATGAAATTCATCATCAGGGGAAACGGACAGGTGAGATAAAAACACAGCCACATGCAAACAAGGAGAGTCTTATCGGCTCTCCTTTTTACATTATAATATACATCAGCGCAAGCATAAGTGAAGTATTTGCCTTTTCCTCACTCAGCAAAGCAAGCAGCAGGATTATCAGAGTCCTTTCCTTATCATTAAGAAGCATATCAAGGAAGGTTTCCTCCGGTTTTTCGTTGGCTTTATGCTGCCCGTGTTCCGCTTCTGCGGTATCGGTTTCTTCAAAAACTTCTTCGCTGTGATCGGGTTTTTCCTCTCTGTTACCCTGCGCCGACGTTCGCCTTTTGATATTCCCGTTATATCCGCTCGGGAATCCCTGCTGTCTGTAATCGGGCGTTCTTCTGCTGTACATCTCCCTTGCACGATCAATAGCCTCCTGCTGCCGCTTGTTATCTATGTCACTCATTTTCTCCACCTCAGAACAGCCCGTTGAGCAAACCCTGCTGCTTTATCAGCGGAACAAGATTGATTATCCTGATAAGCCTGATAGCTTCGTCAAGTTTTTTCTGCCTTTGGTCCGACAAAAACGGCTTGATCGCATACAGCAGCCGCGTTGTGTCATCCTCCTGCTTCAGCTTGCTTAAAAGCGGCATAAGCTTCATAGCGGTCTGCATACCGTCCGCCCCGAGAATATCAAGCGGAGAGTTTTTCGGCTGAGGAAGTGACGGCGCAGTGTTCTCCGCATTGTCACTCTGCCCTAATATTCCGCTTAGCCCCTGTATCTGCTTCATCATCTCGGGATCGCTTAAAATACTGTTTATCTGTGAGGCAATATCACTCATTCTTCTTTAGTCCTTTTATGATCTGCTGCGCCTGATGTGAGCTCAGCAGCTTTTTTATCGCATTTTCGTCCGCAAGGACCTGCTTTACCTTCTTCGCCTGCTCCGGCGAGAGAAAATCCTCAACCTTCCCGCTCCCCAGTTTATCGGGAGTGGTGTTAAGGTAACTGCTTGCCTTTTTCAGCAGTTCGTTCATATTATTATCGTTCATAAAAACGCCCCCATTTAATCTTTGTACCATTATATGCGAAAGGCATACAAAAATATACTAGGTAAAAAGCGGTACCAAGCTTACGCCCGATACCGCCGTATTGTTTATCTATTCGATTGATCAGACTCTCTGTCTGCCGCATGCCTGACAGTAATCCGTCGTATTTGTCGTACCGCAGTTGGGGCATACCCACTGGTAGCCGCCCATGCCGAAATTCTGCTGAGCGAAACCGTTATTCTGCTGCTGACCCGTCATTCCTCCGAGTCCGAAAGCGCCCATAGCAGCGCCGACAATACCGCCCAAACCGCCTGTACCGTTCATGTTATTCATACCGGTATTCATGCCATTCATGCCGTTCATGTTGTTCATGCCATTCATGTTGTTCATGCCGTTCATGCTGCCCATGCCATTCATGTTGTTCATGCCGTTCATGCTG
>CADBRK010000144.1 GCA_902797065.1 uncultured Ruminococcus sp. | reverse complement strand
CTTCTCCGTACTTTCGGGAGCGTCTTTATTTTCCTCTACGGGCTTCTCCGTACTTTCGGGAGCGTCTTTATTTTCCTCTACGGGCTTTTCGGTACTCTCCGGAGTATCTTTATTTTCTTCCGAGGGTTTATCCGTACTCTCGGGAACATCTTTCTTTTCCTCCGAGGGTGTATTCGTACTCTCGGGAGTATCTTTTTTATCTTCCTCGGAATTATCCGTTTTCTCTAAATCAAAATCGTTATCGTGTGACTCATCGAAAAGCAGATTGTCTTCGGCAGCGATCTCCTCGTCTTTGATACTCTCTGCCTGCGGCTCGGGTTCGCTTTCGTTTGTATCTGCAGCTGCCGGCTCGGCTTTATCCTCCGGCTGAGTATCGGGAGATTTCTCTTCGTTCGATTCATGAACCTCTTCTTCAACATCTACGATGTCCACGCCGCCCGTCTCGTCGTCTGCGTCAAAATCGGCAAACACAAGCTCGGTATCTTCTTCCGTGAAAAGCTCCTGTATATCATCATCTTCAATGACTATATCGATATCATCGAAGCTGTCGCCCGTTTCGTCGTCCGCTTCGGTCTGCTCGGGTACGCTCTCGTCCGGCTTTGACTCGGTCTGCTCGGGTACGCTTTCCTCCGGCTTTGACTCGGTCTGCTCTGGTGCTTTTTCCTCCGGCTTTGACTCGATCTGCTCGGGTACGCTCTCGTCGGGCTTAGACTCCGTCTGCTCGGGTATGATCTCATCGGGGAATTTCATATCGTCAATGCTTTTCCCGTCAAGGATAGCATTTATCATAGCAAACTCGGCTTCTTCCTCGGGATCGGGATCGGGCTTGGTTTCTTCTTTATTCTCCCGGGGCTGATCGTTCACTTCCTCTTTGACCTCGGGCTGTTCCGGTTTCTCCGCAGGCTTTTCGGGAATTATCTCAACCGCTTCGGGTTCGTTTTCAGTTTCAGGTTTTTGCACCGATCTCGTCACTTTGCCGAAAAGACTTTTGAAGAAGCCACCCTGTAAAAGTTCGCTGTCCTCAGAAAAATCATCGGTAATCGCTTCATCGGTATATTCTGTGTCCTCGGTAGAAAAAGCTTTTTTTATTTTATCAAGAAAGCTTGGCTTCACGGTCTTATCGTCGGAATTGCTGTGGGGTTTCCGCTGAGCCGCTTGACTTTCTGTATCTGAATTGTTTACCTGTTTAACATCTGATTTGTTTTCAGATTTTACTGCGTCAATTTCTTTTCTGTCAGACACACATTTCACCCCTTTCGCTGTATTTTATATCAAATGCTTGCTGTTTTCTTTGCCGTTCTCTGCCGAACTATCTCATATGTCAGAATTCCTGCCGCAACGGAAGCATTGAGCGAAGAAATTCTGCCTGTCATCGGTAAAGATACAACGCCGTCGCACTTTTTGCGAACCAGCGGACCTATGCCTTTACCCTCGTTGCCTATTACAATGGCTATCGGGCCTGTCAGCGGTGCGCTTGTATACAGCTCTCCGTCCATATCTGCGCCGTAGACCCAAACGCCGTTTTCTTTAAGCTTATCTATCACATTGGGTATGTTGACTACCTTAGCGACATTCATATATTCCACCGCACCTGCCGACGCCTTGCCTGCCGCAAATGTCAGCCCTGCGCTTCGTCTCTGTGAGATTATCACGCCGTGTGCGCCTGCACATTCCGCTGTACGTATGATCGCGCCCAGATTGTGCGGGTCCTCTATCTCGTCGAGTATTATAATGAAAGGGTCTTCGCCCTTCTCCTTGGCGGTGTTTAAAATATCTTCTACTGTGGAATACTCCTTAACGGACGCTACTGCGGCGATCCCCTGATGAGCCGCCATGCCTGTCATATAGTCAAGCTTTTTGGGATCGGCTTCTTTTATAACTATGCCCTTCTCACGAGCCTTGGCAAGTATTGCGGTGATCGCGCCGTTACGGCTGCCCCTCGCCACAATAATGCTCTCTATCGCGCGCCCGCTCTTGACGGCTTCCATTACAGGATTGCGTCCGAAAATTACATCATTGTGATTTTTATTTTTTTCATTCATAAAAACAATAACCCCATTCAACGATAATAACAATTCGTGATTGAAAAAAACGTATAAATCTGCATAATACACCATAGTAATTTACATAAGGGTAATTATACCACATTTTTTCCGATAATAAAAGCCTATTGACAAATATGACAAAAGTTTCACCTTCAATTATACATTTGTTACAAACAAAACTTATTTCCTACAAAAAAATTAAAATAACATTTCTGCGTGTTACGGAAACTTTTTTGATTTTTCGGCTGATTTTAAATATTTTTTAAGGATACGACGGTATAATATACACATAAAACAAGCTCAGCGAAAAGAGGTATTCAAATGAAAACAAAAAAGCTTCTCACGGTATTGACACTCTGCCTTTGTATTATTTCGTCCGTACTCCTTTCGTCGTGCAGTGCAGACACCGCCCGGGGTGATCTGTCTGTCTATTTCTTCAACGCAGGCAAAGCCGACTGCTGCATAATCTCCGACGGCGAACATACCGTTATGATAGACACGGGCGAAAGCGATCTTTACAGTGATATTTCGTCGTACTTCAGGCAAAATAATATTGCAAAGCTTGACTGTCTCATAATCACCCACTTCGACAAGGATCATGTCGGCAGCGCGGCGTCCGTTATCGAAAACACGAAGATCGGTACGGTGTATCAGAGTAACGTTCCGAAAGAGAGTGAATACTATACGGCATATCTGAACGCTCTGGAGAGCAAAAGCGTCACCCCCGTAACCGTATCGGGCGATCTTGAATTCACCCTCGGCGAGATGAGTTTTAAGATAAACGGTCCCGAAACAGTGTACGAAAAGAACGACAGCAACAATTCGTCGCTTATCACCTCTCTGTTTTACGGCGATACAAGCTTCTTGTTTGCGGGCGACGCTCAGAACGACAGACTGAAAGACTTTATCTTCCAAAACGACACAACATACGATTTTGTAAAAATTCCCTATCACGGCAATTTTCAGAAGCAGCTTGACAACCTGCTCGAAGACATCACTCCGACGTACGCCGTCATAACCTCGTCGGACGAAGAACCCGAAGAAGAAGACATGACAAACCTGCTTGACAACATGGGCATAAAATACTACCTCACACGTTCGGGCGACATTACGGCGACGTCCGACAAAACGAAAATCACAATAACTCAGTAGCAGAAAGCGTCCGCCGAAGCGTTACCCGAAAAGTTAAACTCCTTAACATGAATAAAATCCGAATTTCTGTCAATAATACTATCGATAAAACAGAAAGGAAGATTTAATTATGCTCAACAGAATTGCATT
>CADBRK010000143.1 GCA_902797065.1 uncultured Ruminococcus sp. | reverse complement strand
TTAAACGAGGAGCTAAGCTCCAACAAGCTCGCTTGATTGGAGCGAGCGACGACGTCAACAAACGTCGGGGAGCTTTAGCTCCTTCGGACGTCGGTGGGGGATTTTAACCCACCACCGACGGACGTATGGAACCCGCCGCCTACAGAGGCGGGGGACATCGACGTTTGTTATATATTCATAGCGTCGAGTGCAGTTATGTACTCGAGTGTCGGTATAAATACACCCTTGTGACGCTCCCCTCTGTATATCTCGTCGCCGTTTTTGAAGGCGATGACCTGCGTCATGGGGAAGGGGTTCCACCCGGTATCGTCAAGCGGTGAAGTCGAGATCAGCACGCCGTTTTCATTGTATTTATAATTCAGTGAATTTTTCATGTTTTTATGAACATACAGAAGTTCTCCGTCGAACAGTATCAGATTCAGCTTGTTCCGGGGCGCGTGATCGGCAATAAACCTGCTCACGGTATTAAAGCGTTCTCTTTCCGATAATCTGCTTTTGCACACCTTCTCGTTCATTGTGTCGATAAAAGAGAGAAAAAGCCGTTCGGAGTCCGTGTCGCCCTGCTGTGTTTTATGGAATTTATAGGTATCTTTGCCGGAATAAATCGTGCCGTTATGTACCATTGTCCACTTTCGTCCGGAAATATCTATGAGTGAGAACGGATGGCAATTTTCTTTTCTGATACTGCCTACGGTTGCATAGCGGATATGTGCAAGCATGGTTTTTTGCGGCTCGATATTGCTCAGCAAACGAGGCAGCAGCTCGCTTTGAGACGCCTTGACCGGTTCCTTTACAATGCAGCCGTCATACATCATGCCCCACCCGTGCGGGTGCTTTTCACTGTGTGAAAAAAATGTTTTCAGATGATCCGTAAGGTCTGTTTTGGTGCGCCCCGAAAAGCCGAACAGCTCACACATTTTTATCACCCCCGATAATAATTTTCGAATCTATCTTCAACGTTCCGATAAAGCTTCGATGATTCGTAATCTATTACTGCTTTTGCGTCGCTGCTGTCGGAAAAATGCTCCGACATTTTCGATAATATTGTCTCGGCTCGCTTAACGATCCCGGCTTCGGGATATAGCAGAGCCGCTTTTTGGTGATCTGCGATCGCCTGCTTTTGCAGCTCTTCCGTAAACTCAAAATCCGGCAGCGTGAGCAGGTAGATCATCAAAAGATATGCAAATTTCAGGTTACGATAGTCGATCCCGAGCGGCGCTTTCGGATCAAGGTCGAACATTCTAAGCTCGATGTGATCGACGCCGTTATTGCGCAGTGCGGCAAGACTGTTTTCACCCTTGGGTTTCATTCTTACCGGCAGGTACAATTCGCTTGCCGAAAACAGCATGCCTTTTTGTATGTATTCGTCAATGCTGCCGCAAAAGCTTTCAATGTCGGTGTGGTCGAGTATCGGAACAAAAGGATTGAAATAACCGCGCTCACTGTTCCTGACAGATGAATATTTGCTCAGCACAACGCCCTTATCACCGTCTTTATCAAACGATCTGTCGTAATATGCGCTTTGCGATGTAAGCAGCACAAGCACAAAGCTGTGGCGCATAAGCTGCTTGTAAAGCCGAAGGTAGAGTGCGTCGGTAAACACTCTGTCCGCTTTATTTCCGGAAAGATCATCAAGAAATTCGCTTGAAAACGAGAAGTTGAAGTGAATGCCCGAAAGCAGCATGAGCCTTTTTCCGTAGCGCAGCTTCAAGGCGTGCCGGTAATCGCTTTTGGCGCTCTGTGCGCCCTTAAAAACAGCGATCGGTATGTCGTCCTCGTTTTCGATATGCGGCGGATTGCTGTACAGCCATAGTTTTTCACCTTGTTTTGAAAGCGTTTTCGCCGTGCGATCATCAAGCTTTTTAAGCTCAAAAAGAACTTCGTCTATAGAACTGCACACAGGCGTTATCAACTCTACCTGATTTTCGCAAAAATCGCGTGTGATATGCTCGTCCGGTGCGAACGGGTGAGGAGTTCCTGCGAGAGCGCCGTTTTTGTCAATGCGGAGCGTTTCACGCTCCAGACCGAATTTTCCTTTATATAATATGTTATCCATAATTCCTCCTTGTAAAAACCGAAGCACAGCAGTATAATCTAAGAGGAGGCGAATACTATGTACGGTTATTTTATAGACCGCCTGAAGGCGGAAAAACTTGATATTTATGCCATGGAAATATACTGCGGCGGCGAAACGATATATCATTATGACGTCGGAAAAGCCGAGCGTTACCCGATCTACTCCGTCACAAAATCCATTACATCTGCGGCGTTTTCTATTGCGTGCGCCGAGGGAATTTTAACTGCGGAAACTCCGCTCTCCGAACTTCTGCCGGGACGATATAAGAAAATAATGGGTCGTGATTTTTCGCGAATGCCTTTCAAAAGATTTCTTACAATGACGGCAGGCGAATATCCTTTTCGGCCTTACGGAGATGATTGGCTTGAAACGTGTTTATCAATCAATGCTGATTTTTCTGATACATCGTTTCACTACTCGAACATTCCTGCCTATTTTGTTTCCGCTGCGTTGGAAAATGCCGTCGGTGAACCGCTGATAAAATATCTCGGCAGCCGTTTGTTTGAACCTCTCGGTATTCCCGATCCGCCTTACGCAAAATCTCCGGAAGGGTATTTTTACGGCGCTACGGGTATGAGCCTTTCGGTCTCCGAGCTTGCGAAATTAGGCATACTCTATCTTGAAAACGGCATTTGCAGCGGCAGGGTAATTATTCCGTCGGAGCAAATAGATGAAGCGGTCGCCGGGCATATCACAACAAACAGAGGCGACGGCTACGGTTACTTTTTCCGAGCAGCAGACGATCATTTTTCTATGGTCGGCAAATGGGGGCAGCGCTGTATTATATACCCGAAGCAAAAGCTTGTAATAGCGTATCTGTCACATCAGCCTGACAGAAGCGAAGAATTATACGCCGCAGTAAATGATTTTGCACGCTCCGTTACAGCGCCGCATACTTCTCTATGAAATCCCTCATATTTACGCCGTTTTCTATCCCTGTTACCATTTCTCTTGCGGGATTTGTCAAGCGTTCGGCACGCTCGAACAACGGTGCGAGGAATACTTCCTCTCCGTATCCTCTGAATTTAAGCCCGTCTTCTGCAAGCTCCAGAATATGCACAAGCTGTTTTGAAAGATCCGATTTTTTGGCAAAATCGGGGTATTTCCTTTTTGAGAACATTTGCTGAAGTTCCGTGGGGCTGTAGCCATGGGAGTAGATGACCTTATCGTTTTCGAGCAGCTCCTTCAGCTCCGAAATGCGCTCGTTTATCCCTGCGTGGAAGGCTGCTACTGTCATCACATCTTTTATTGGCTGACAGCATGAGCTGCGGTATTCGATCGTTCCTCTGAATGTGAGGTCTTCAAACTTGAAGGTGCGCAGGTAATCAATATCGCTTTTTTCGGGCTTAAATGTTATCTCGCGGTATTCGTTTCCGTCGAAGTACTGACCGTGTATCGTTTCTCTTTCAAAATAATCACTGACTCTGACGGGCTTGAAATCTATATATTTACCGTTGCGCATAGTACAGTATATGGATTGTGTCCCGATGTATTCGACAAGTTCTGTTACACTGTGTATAGGCAGTGAGAACATACCCACGTTATGCGGGTTGTAGCCCTGCATGCTGTGCTCCCAAAGCATATTCCTGACGCAGAGGTACTGCGGATGCTCCGGAAGATATGAGTTGGCAAAGAGCATAGCTTTGTAGGGTTCAAGCAATCCGGTAACATTTATTACGTCTATCAGTCGGTCATAACCGACGTCAAGCTGAACCTGAGACGCACTTGTGAATGTACCGAAGTCCGGGCGGTCATGGAAGCTGATCCCGAACTCCGAGGCGCGTTCTTTATATGAATGCAGATAGTGATAAAGCATTCTGTATCGCTCGTTTTGTATCGGCTTTCCCCTGACGTTTGCAGCATTCGGGTTGATACCCATTCCGGTTAGCGTACAGCCGTGAGAATGAAAGCGGTCGTTAAGAAATGTATAATAGCTTTTGAAACGGTCGTGTACCTCGAAAAGAGTTTTGGCTCTGCCGAACGACAGTTCAAGATTTGAGTAAGAGCAGTCGAATGACAGTATATCACCGTTTTCTTCTTTTTTGAAAGACGTGACAGCCCCATTGTTGTCATATCCCGAAGGAGCGAATCCGAATTTCTCGGCAAATAAGCCTGCCGTCTCATGTATCATTTTTTCATCCGCGCAGTTCCCGCTCAGATCAACAACCGGCATTTCGATCTCGATCCCGATGTAGTTTTTCCTGACCACTTTTGTGGGTGCAATATATTTATCGTAGATGTCACGGTATACGTTTTTCTTATCCATCTCCATACCTCCGATGTAATAGTTTGGTTCCATAATTCTTATAATACCTATCGACTTAGTGTGTTAATTATACAGCGTTATCCTGATTCTGTCAAGAGTTTTTTTATAAACGAGATACACAAAAAACCGCCCGACAAAAGCCGAGCGTTAATTTTGCATTGTATGGACCCAAACGAAAAATTATCTCTTACTAAACTGGGGAGCACGTCTAGCTGCCTTGAGGCCGTACTTCTTACGCTCCTTCATACGAGGATCACGTGTGAGGAAGCCTGCCTTCTTGAGTGCAGGACGAAGATTCTCCGAATCATACTGGAGAAGCGCTCTTGAAATGCCGTGACGAATAGCGCCTGCCTGACCTGTTACGCCGCCGCCTGCTACTCTGCATACAACGTCGAACTTCTCGGCTGTATCTGTAAGGTTGAGGGGCTGTCTTACGATGAGCTTGAGTGTCTCGAGACCGAAGTAGTCGTCGATGTCTCTGTCATTGATCGTGATCTTGCCTGTGCCCTGATAAATTCTTACTCTTGCAACAGAACTCTTTCTTCTGCCTGTGCCGTAAAAATAATTAGTGTTGCCGTACATGATTATTTCCTCCTTCCTTACTTATCCCAAACTTCGGGCTTCTGTGCTGCGTGGATATGCTCTGCGCCCTCGAACAAACGAAGTCTGAGCAGTGCGTCTCTTCCGATAGAGTTGCTCGGGATCATGCCCTTGACTGCAAGCTCCATAGCCTTTGTCGGCTTTGTTGCCATGAGTGTGTCGTATCTTGTCTCTTTAAGGTGACCGATATAACCCGTGTGGCGCTGCCACTTCTTCTGTGTGAGCTTGCTGCCTGTGAGAACAGCCTTACCACAGTTAATGATGATTACGTGATCGCCGCAGTCTACGTGCGGTGTGAATGTCGGCTTGTGCTTTCCTCTGAGGAGCACTGCAGCCTGTGCAGCAACACGGCCGAGCGGCTTGCCTGCTGCGTCAAGAATGTACCACTTGCGCTCAACTTCGCCTTTTTTTGCCATAAAAGTTGACATAGTCTTATTCCTCCTAAACATTATAAAAGTATATGCGGATAAACTCCCGCATTCGTGCCTTGTAATAATAACATATCCGCAACCCATTGTCAACCGATTTTGCAAAAAAATTAATTTACTTCGGTAAAAACTCTTGTATTCTCTTTTGTACTCTCTTATGCTCTCATATACTCTCTTGCTATTTTCAATTAACGCTCCGTGAACCCGAATATTGTCGGTACATAGTGAATATGATTTTATCAGCCCCGGACGTTCGGATGAGACTCAGAGCAGTGACAGAAGGGAGCTGCGGAGCAGCTTTTCTCCTTCCGTCAGCTTTACAGGGGGATTTCTTTGTCTTCCCGTAAAGGACAATGCCGTCAACTTAAGGGTATAGTTTACTGAAAACTGAAGACTTAAAAACTTAAAACTTAAAAATATCGGAGTCGCTTCTTGCCTTCTTTTATAGAATAGGTTCAAAAAAATATAAAAACAATAAAAGAGCGAAGCGATTTTCCACTATTATTTATTCTTCAATCTTAAGTTTTCAGTCTTAAGTTCACGACATTGCATCGTGACGGAGGGAGTATAAAAAAATTGAATCTTCGCTTCGTACATTTTCTGCACAACTAAATAAATTTGATGATTACGCTCGATCCTCCCTCTTTGTCAAACTGCATTAAAACACTTTGTTTTTTGAATTGAAATAAATCGAATTTAGAATTAAAAACCTTCAAAAAGCACGAATTTTAGCCAACTTTTTGTAAAAAACAGAGAATTTTACTTTTGCTTTTTTGTTTGCCGTTAAGCCCTTGCAAATATGACGGGAATGTGATACAATATATAATAATCATCCGACGGCGGGGGGGATGATCAAAATATAGTCGGGGGAGTGATTTTTACTACAATTTTAAGAAAGGACGTGTGAGAAATGAAGCAACTATCTAAAACAATCAAATGTTCGTTTGCGCTTGCACTTGTTGTTATGCTTTTGCTGAGCATGATGTCGGGTGTGCTGACATTGTCGGCAAGCGCTGACGACAGTACGCTTCCGGTGCTTGTGAATAAGCCGGTCTTAACGCATTTTAAAGATAATGATAGCGATGATAGTCTTCATACCGGTTACAATTCATTAGTGCTGAATTTTGACAACAGCAAATGCGAAGGCACGGGCAACGATCTATCGGATATTATATCAATCAGTTATGATGTGGAATATTCCGACGGCTACGGCGCAAGAGGCACATGGTATGAGCAGGGCTACGGTTTGAGCGAGTATAATAGCACCTACTATCAGAACGGATACGTATACAGCTATGATTATACTCGGAACAACTGGAGTTCTTATTCTCATAGCAGTGGTATGAACGGTTCAAATGCTTTTCATGTAATTGACGCTTTCAGTACGGTCATGATTAATCCGAGAATGAATGCATATACAGACTATATCAACCGGGATCAGGTTATGACGAGTTTAGATCTTACGATCAATTATGCGAACGGAGAATCACAGCCGATAAGCGTAATAATCGCTCCTATGAACGATTATATCAAATACAAAGCACCTGTTGTAACATGTACGTGTATGGCATTAAGCCTTGCACATTCAACGACTATAGACGACGAGGATTTCTACAAGCTTGAAACTGCTATCTTTGGTGTCGAAGGTCAATACGATGATACTACAAACAGATATTATGTAAATATCGAGAGCGAGAACGATGTAGTTCTCCCGATGGATCATATGTCGAGTACGGCGTATCTTGTACAAACGAGAGTCGGCGAGAACGTAGTTTATAATACGCCTCAGAGCGTTGACTTCGGTGAGAACTCAATAAGTCCTTATCCGGAGGGCGCAGACTACGGCAGAGTATTCACTCTCCCCGACGGTTCGTATGCAAGTGAAGAGGATATTCACAATGTTTATCCGTATCTTTATAACAACGGCATCCAGTTGTATAATTACAACGGAAGGATTTACAATGGCAGTAGTTCCTCCACAATGAATTCGTATATAGCAAATTATCCCGGATATTTAAAAAATGGTAACTATGATTATCCCGATACTGCCGATTTCCTTGACAATGGATATATTCTTGGTGTCGAAGATCTGTATACAGGTATTCCCGGAACTAACTTCGATCAGGAAAAGATCAACAGTTCTTTAGCGGCATTGAGCGGAAAGTACAATAACTCCAATTACTGGGATATGCCTCATAATTCTTATGCGGAAGTATATTGCCAGCCTCGTATGGCAAATATCAGATTTAACGCTAACAGTACGGTAACGGGCATGGAACTGATCAATGCACTTGAGGAATTCATGCAAGATTCCAATACCTCTTCTGCGGCTAAGAACATCTTGAATCGTAGTAATAGATGCTATACTAATTTTGGCATTAGTTATAAGAGCGGCAGTAACAAAAGCTACAGGTATTCTTTGAGTGAGGCTAAAGACTATTTGTCAGGCAGGTATTCGTGGTATGGTACGTACGATACGCTGACATATATTCAGCTTTATTCGGACAATCGTGACAGTAATGATTATTATTACATGACAGATGAACAGCGTAACGGATTTATCGAGATCGTTAATTTCCTCATCGGAAGGTTCGGAGAAGATGTTCTTGATCTCGAAAAAACGTTTATTCCCAAATATACATCGCTGTCAAATTATACATGGACTCCGGTTTGGGATTATCTGACCTCAAAAGGAATGACAGAGGGTGTCGGAAAAGTTCTTACCGACAGTGAAGACAGCAATTATCCGTTCCTTGAACACGGTACTATCGTTGATAATGCGGAGACGTCCGATATTCCGATAAAGACCGACACGTATCAAAACAACGAGATTCGCTTCTCGGTCAAGGATGTTGAGTATGAGAAGGGTATTCCGTATAATGTAGTTAATCAGGTGGCTGTATATGATATCAGCACGGAGTACGGCGGACCGCTCGGCTCTTATACTAAGGAAAGCGGATACAACGATATGTATGGTAAGGGTTATCTATACTATCTGAACGGTGAGTTTATAACACATTCCAACACTTCGAGATATTATATATTAACCAATGGTTATTACGATAATAACGGAAACTATCACGGCGACTATCACGTATACGATACAGACGACAGGTATGAGTACACCGACATGCGCCACACCGAGTACAAATGGGGTGAAGTAGTCTTCGCTTCACGTCCCGACCCGGTAGAGCGGCTGAGAATAACAAAGGATGATCTTCTCCTCAGATTCGATCATCCGACAGACGAGGGCTTCGGCAAAGACACAATCGAGACGATCGACGAAGCAACAAAAGAAAAGGTTACCGAAGAAACTACCCGCCCCGATGATTACATTCAGGTAACCAGCTACACGATCAGAGTCATTGACGAGAACGGCGAGATGATCTACAAGACAAAGATCGTCCGTGACGGCGACGACGAGATCGTAGCTATTCCCGAAAGACTGATCGACCCCGACAAGAGTTACACGGTAATTGTTATCGCTACCAACCCGCTCGGCGACAGTGACGAGAGACAGGTAGTAATCGAACCCGATAAGCCCGATGTTGAAATAACTATCGACCCCGACAAGACTGTTTACACCGATGAAGAAACAGTTATCTATACAGAGACGGTTACCAACACAGGCAACGTAACGCTTACCAATGTAATAGTAACACAGCAGCTTGAAGGCGAGTATGTTCCTCAGGACGGACTCTCACTCAAGAAAGGTCTCTCGGCAAAGATCCCCGACCTTAAGCCGGGCGAACAGTACACTTACTATTACAAAGTTCCCGCAAGCATAGCGGTTGACGGTCTGATCACGAATTCCTGCTATGTAACAACAGCCCAGGACGTTGAAGACAACGACGAATGCACCGTAAAAGTTATCTACCCCGCAATCGAGGTAACAAAAACAGTTGACCGCCACGATTATCATATCGGCGACACTGTTACATGGACAGATACAGTTACAAACATAGGCGATATACCGCTAACAAACATCGTAGTAAGAGAGACGCTGAAAGGCCGGTTCATTACAGATGAGGAATACAAGGAAACTGACGATAACGCAATTATCATTCCGAGACTTGATCCGGGTGAGAGCGTTACATTCGAGTATGAGACGGTTATCGACGAAGATAATGTAGACGATGATCTGTACCCCTGCACGGTTACCGCAGTAGCGGCAGAGGGCGTAAGTGATGACGACAACAAGGATGTTCCTGTTGTGATCGAACCCGAGCCGGGAACAGAAACAGAGACAGAAACCGTAACAGAAACAGAGACCGAGACGGAAACAGAAACCGAGACAGAAACAGAGACAGAAACTGAAACCGAGACGGAAACAGAGTCTGACGTTGAAACAACGACCGAAACAGAACCCGAGGTTGAAACAACAACCGAGACAGAGTCCGAGCCGGAGACAGAGTCTGATGTTGAAACAACAACCGAGACAGAACCCGAGCCTGAAACAGAGTCCGAGGTTGAAACAACAACCGATTCGGAACCCGAGCCTGAAACAGAGTCCGAGGTTGAAACAACAAGCGATACAGAACCCGAGCCGGAGACAGAAAGCGAAACAACAACAGATGAGACGCCTTCGGATATCGAGAGTGATATTCCTTCCGAAACAGACAGCGAACCGCAGGACAGCGAGCCCCAGGATAGTGAACCGGATAAACCTTCGGATTCCGATAAGCCGAGTGAGCCCGATAAGCCGAGCGAACCCGATAAGCCGAGCGAGCCGGATAAGCCGAGCGAGCCGGATAAGCCGAGCGAACCCGATAAGCCTTCGGATACCGAGAAGCCTACTGATTCGGATAAGCCTACGGATACCGATACAGGTCGTCCGACGCAGATAGCTCCCGATATGATAAGGAAGAATTCAGACTCTGACACTACAGATAATTCAAATAATGCAGTCAATAACAATTCAAATAATGCAGTCAATAACAATGTTGTTGTAAACACACCTGCAGCAGTACCCGCTGATACTACTACAACAGCCCCCGTAAAGACAGGCGACACAAGGAACGCAGCAGGCTACGTAATGATCATGTTCGCAGCATTGGCAGTCGTAGTATTTACATCCCGCAGACGCAGAGAAGACTAATTCTAATTGTTGAATGCATAAAATCGTCCCCCGAGGAGAGATCTTCGGGGGATCTTTCTGTGCTGTTTTCAAACAAATGTTTGCTTTTTTCTATAAGCTGTGTTATAATAAATATACGTGTACATGGGAGTGATAATATGCCGAAGCTAACCAACAGTCAGCAGAAGATCTACGACTACCTTTTGTCGAGGCGCGACGAAGGTATCCCGCCCACTGTCAGAGAGATCCGCGACGCCACGGGTTTCAGATCGACCTCCACGATACAGGCGCATCTCAATACTCTCGAAAATCTCGGGCTGATTTCCCGACGTGCAGGTCTGATGAGGGCTATCGTTATCAACGATTTCGACAGGCAGTCCGAAGGGCTGTGTGTTCCGCTTATCGGCACGGTCACCGCAGGCGAACCCATATACGCATATGAAGAAGACCTCGGGTATGTTGTTATAGATAAAAGCATTAAGCACGGCAGAGAGCTTTTTGCGCTGAGAGTGCGCGGCGACAGCATGATAAACGCAGGGATTTTAAGCGGCGACGTTGTCGTGTTTTCACGTCAGGCGTACGCAGAGAACGGCGAGATCGTCGTAGCGCTTATCGACGAAGAAGCGACTGTGAAAAGGTTCTACCGCGAGGACGGCTATTTCAGGCTTCAGCCCGAAAACCCTGCATACGAGCCGATCATCACGGAAAATGTAAGGATTCTCGGCAAAGTGGTAACGCTTGTGCGCAATTTTGAGTAGGGTGGAGCTTATGGAAAAGAAGGTTTACATCAACGGCAGAAGCGCCGAGATCGAGAGAAAGTGGCTCATAGAAATACCCGACATAAGCATAATGGAGAGCATGACCGGATATGAGTGTTCGGCTATAGAACAGATCTATCTTTCGGGCAGTGACAGAGTACGAAAAAGAGATTACGTTACGTTTGTAAAATATTACCGCACACATAAAGAGAATATCAGCGGCATTTCACGCTATGAAGAAGAATCGGAGATAACCGAAGATGAGTATATCAGGCTTTCCGGACAGCGCCTGAAGAATTCTCGTGTTATATCAAAGAAAAGACATTGTTTCCGGTATCACGGCCAGATCATCGAGATCGATTTATACGACTTCTGGGACGATAAAGCCACAATGGAGATCGAGCTTGAAACGGAAGATCAGAAGGTGTTTTTGCCCGATTTCATCAAGGTGATCGCAGAGGTAACGGGAGATAAGGATTACAGCAATTACGCATTGGCGACGAAATATTAAAAAATATTTCAAATTTGTTCATTACAAGTTACAAATTGTATACTATACTTTTGAAAAATACATTATTATGTATTAAGCTGCTAAAATTTGGAGAGAACATGAAAACAGGAGGTTTTTGAAATGAGTGAAGGTAAAATTCTTGTAGTAGACGACGACATAAACATCTGCGAATTACTCAGACTGTATATAGAGAAAGAGGGCTATCAGGTAATTATTGCAAACGACGGCAACGAGGCTCTGAGACTTTTTGAAGAAGAACACCCCGATTTCGTAATGCTCGACATTATGCTGCCCGGGGTTGACGGCTGGCAGGTTTGCAGAGATATTCGCAAGCAGTCCAAATGCCCGATAATCATGCTTACCGCAAAGGGCGAAGTATTCGACAAGGTGCTCGGACTCGAACTCGGTGCGGATGATTACGTCGTTAAGCCGTTCGAGGCTAAAGAGGTTATCGCAAGGATTCGCGCCGTAATGAGAAGAACGGGTCAGCCCGAAGCAAACGAGAAAAAAGAGGTAAAGTGGGATAAGCTTTCGATCAACCTTACAAATTACGAGCTTAAGGTCAACGGTGTGCAGGTCGATACTCCCCCAAAGGAGATGGAGCTTATCTACCATCTTGCAAGCAACCCGAACAGAGTGTTCACAAGAGATCAGCTGCTGGACGAGGTCTGGGGCTTTGATTATTACGGAGATTCGAGAACCGTAGACGTGCATATCAAGAGGCTGCGTGAGAAGCTTGAGGGCGTATCCGATAAATGGGTGCTCAAAACAGTATGGGGCGTAGGGTATAAGTTCGAGGTAAAGGAATAACAATATAAATAACAATTTATTCGTATAGATCACTATTATGAAAAAGCGACAGACTATATTTAAAAAATATCTGTATATCAGTATGCTCGTTTTCTTTGCGGGTTTGCTTATACTCGGTGTGATGATCGTCTTTTTTGTTACGCAGTACTGGGAAAATGACCGATGGGAGAGCATGAAAAAAAGTGCGACGGCTATCTCGGTGTCGGTTACCGATAACGCCGCGCCGGACAACGATAAAATAACGTTCGGCAAAGAGGACGAGATCGCAATAAAAACCACAATCAACATGATGGCGGACAGCCTTAATTCAGATATTATCGTGACCGATCTTCAGGGCAATGTACTGCTTTACTCGTACGGCAAATCCGGAATTGACGAGAACACCGTTATCACCATGGAGTATGTGGAGAAAGCCGAAAACAAGGAACTAAACGAGATCACCGATTTTGCGGGCATATACGATACGCCGTACTATGTTGTAGGCGTACCCGTGCAGACAGTCGGGCTAGACGGGCTGTACAGTATCGGCGCGGTATTTGTGACAAGCTCCGCCGCGCATTACACCGAATACGTCGTAACGCTTGTGAAGCTGTTCTGCTCAGTGGGTATCGTAATATTTGCGCTGATGTTCTGCGTTGTGGGCGTGTTCTCGTATCAGCTCACAAAGCCGCTCAGACAAATGGCAGCCGCCGCAAAAGCATTCGGAAACGGCGATTTCTCCATACGTGTTAAATCGGGCGGAAACGACGAGATAGGCGAGCTTGCGGAAGCGTTCAACACAATGGCGGATTCGCTTGCGGCGTCCGAAGGCATGAGGCGAAGCTTCGTTGCAAATGTATCTCACGAGCTGAAAACGCCGATGACAACCATCGCCGGGTTTATCGATGGTATTCTTGACGGAACGATACCTGCGGAGAGAGAGAAGTACTATCTAAATATCGTTACGGTTGAAATAAAGCGATTGTCTCGTCTTGTGACGTCTATGCTATCTTTGTCGAGAATAGACAGCGGCGAGCTTAAAATGGTAACTCAGACATTTGATATTTCCGATACGGTGCTGAATACTTTCCTTACCTTCGAGCAGAAGATCGAAGAACGGAAAATCAACATAATCGGACTCGGTGACAATAAGCCGCTGTATATCGAGGGCGATCCCGATATGATTCACCAGGTTATCTACAATCTTGTGGAGAATGCCGCAAAGTTCACCAACGTAGGCGGCGATATTACGGTACGTGTTGAAGATAAGGGAAGCGACGCCTTTGTGACTATCAAGAACACGGGTCCGGGAATACCTAAAGAACAGATAAAGTTTATCTTTGACAGATTCTACAAAACGGACGAGTCAAGGAGCCACGATAAAAACGGTATGGGTCTCGGGCTGTATATAGTCAAAACGATCATCCGCCTGCACGGTGGAGAGATCAAAGCAGACAGCGTTGAGGGAGAGTATACAAGCTTTGTTATACGTCTGCCCAAGAAGAAAGATACAGGCAAGCGTACCGCAAGAGATAAAGAAACAAAAAATAACGAGCGACAGGAGGGGGAGAAATGAACGAGGAGCAAAATAATATGGATTCCGTTTCCCTGGACAACAGAAAGATTCAGCTCACACAAAAGGTAGAGCAGTTCGGCGCAGCGGAACCGAGCAAACCGATCTCATCACCCTATGATACACAAGCGGATCAGGGAACGGAAACAAACGAACCCGAAGTTATACAGAGCGATATTCCTGCAGAAGATGTTACCGAAAATGTTTCTCTGCCCGAAACGAACGAAACGCCCAAAACTCCGTCCCCGCAGGTGGGAAATATGGCTGCTCCGGGTATGGCTAATCCGTACGCAGGGGCAGTGTACGCCGATTATACAAAAGGTATGAAGATGCCGAAGCAGAAGCTTAACAGCGGACTGAAAGTGTATCTGACGGTTATAATCGGGCTGTGCGTGATATTCCTCGGAATGTTTGTTTTCGAGTGTGTACGCGCGTACAATGAGAACGGTCTTTTCGGCGGCGATCTCGACAGATTCCTTGATACGGATTATGCTTTTCACTATAATATCCCGAATCCCTACAGTTCGGACAGTCCGTTCCGGGACGACGATGACAGCGAGGACGAAACCGAGAGCGACACAACTGACACGGACACCGATATGTCATCGGATGACGGTGAAACGGTTATGAAGCCAGCGCCCAAAGAAGAAGATCTGTTCAGCAGCGAAGCCGACAAGATACAGGCGAAGGATCAGCCGTCGGATATTGATTCGGTCAATTACTCTGCCCGTACGGCGTATAAGAAGGTCGAAAATTCCGTTGTCAATATTGTGATATATAACGGCAAGGTCGGCGACGAGGACGCAAAAGCAGGTACAGGCTCTGGAATGATCCTGACCGAGGACGGATACATCGTAACAAATTCTCATGTTGTCAACGATTCGAGAAATATGCCTACGGAAGTCATTCTCAACGACGGCGAATCATACATCGCAAGCATTGTCGGAGTTGACGTGCGGACTGATATTGCAGTTCTGAAGATCGACGCAGACGGTCTGAAGCCTGTTGAGTTCGTGAATTCCGATCAGATAGAAGTCGGACAGGACGCAATAGCCGTGGGAAGTCCGGGCGGCGTAAAGTATTCCAATTCGCTCACAAAGGGCTGTGTTTCCGCGCTTAACAGAACGGTCAAGTCAAATGCGCTCGTGCCGTATATCCAGACGGACGCTGCGATAAACCCCGGAAATTCGGGCGGTCCGCTGCTCAACAGCGCAGGTCAGGTCATGGGTATCAATACGATCAAGATCGCTAACACCGATTACGAGGGCATGGGTTTTGCGATACCGTCGAATACGGTACTGTCAATAGTCAGGGATATTATGAAGCAGGGCTACGTCTCGGGACGTGTGAGAATAGGCATAACAGGGTCTACGGTATCTGATCTGACGGCTCCCGCAGGCACTCCGAAGGGCGTGCTTGTTATTGACCTTACAGACGACAGCCCTCTCAACGGAACCAAGATTGAGGCAGGAGATGTTATCACTGCGGTAAACGGCGAGAAGATAGACGGTATGCCTGCGCTCTTTTCGGAGCTGAGCAAGTATCAGCCGGGCGACGAGATCTCGCTTTCGGTAACCAGAATAGCAACTGCGACTACCAAAGCAGAGAACTTTGAAGTGACAATAACTCTGATCGCAGATAACGGAGAAACACAAAAGTGAGTTTTAAAATAGTTTTGGTTTAAATATGTATTGCAGTGAAATAATTCCGATACTGTTTTTGGTGAAAAATCCTCATAAGCACAGAGGCATAATTCTGAGTACGAATTAATCCTTTGTGAAATAATATAAATTTTTAAATTTTTTAAATTTTTTTTCAAAAAACTATTGGAATTTTACAAAGAATATAGTAGAATATATCTAACAGATAATTTTAAAGATTTGGGTGGGATTAATTATGCGTGGAGTAAAAATTGTAGGTAGAACAGAAACTACCAAGATCATTGTAGACGACGAGGCAAGACCTATTCCGATCATACTTTTCGTATTTTTCACGATAGTGGCAACTGCGGTCAGCATCCTTGGAATAATCAAGGCCAACTCACAGGATCCTGCTGACAAGAAGATTGAGATGTTCGCATTTATCTTTGCGGTGCTGTTCTTCTTTATCAGTACTCTCATCTTCACAGGATTTGCACCTTCCGTAAAAAAAGAAAGTACATACAAGTACAAGGTTATCGTTGCAGAGGGTACGGATATGGATGAGTTCAACGAGACTTACGAGGTACTTACTCAGAAGGGTCGCGTGTACGAAGTTATCGAGAGAAATCCGGGTTAATGGATCAAAAAGTCTGTATACAGGCAGCCGCAGCTTCTTGTGGGCTGTCTGTATTTTTTTTTTTTTTTTTCGGGAGAATGCAAATGAACGGAAACAAGTTTTCACTCTCGGTCAACAAGCTTGTAATTGACGCGGACGGCTGCCCGGTAGTAAGGCAGGCGGCAAAGACGGCGGCTGAGTATTCTGCCGATTGTCTGATAGTATGCGACAGTGCGCATTACTTTGAAATAAGCACCGCAAAGACGGTTGTGGTGTCGCAGGGCGCGGATTCGGCGGATTTCTACATAGCGAACCATGTTGCCCCGGGAGACATAGTCATTACGCAGGATTACGGTCTGGCGGCGATGTGCCTTGCTAAAAAAGCATGCGCAATAAATCAGGACGGCAGGGTGTATTCCGACGAGAATATCGGCGGTCTGCTCGAAAGCAGGGCGATAGGCAAAAAGATACGCAGATCGGGCGGCAGGCTCAAAGGACCGCCGAAGCGGCATGAGGAGCAGAACAAAAGGTTTGTTGACACACTAAGGAGGATTCTTGAAAATGCAGAAGTATGATTCGGTGATATTTGATCTTGACGGTACGCTGTGGGACTCCGTCAGATCGGTCGTACAGTTATGGAACAATGCGCTTATTGATGTTGGTATAGAACCCACCATGAACTACGATGAGCTGAGTAAGTGCATGGGTCTGACGATGGAACAGATACTGGAGAAGGTACTGCCTTTTGCAACACCCGAACAGCGTGACCGGGTCAGGGAGAGATGTATCAATACGGAGAATGAGTATCTCTCCGAAAACGGCGGCATACTGTATGACGGTGTAGAGGAGACTCTTGCGCAGCTGAAAGGAACTCATAGGCTGTATATAGTGTCGAACTGTCAGAACGGATATATTCAGGCGTTCTTTAAGGCGCACGGGCTTGAGAAGTATTTTTACGGGTACGAATGCGCGGGCAGAACGGGCAAGCCGAAGGGCGAGAATATCAGGCTTGTCGTACAGCGTGAAGGGCTTGAACGTCCTGTATTTGTGGGAGATACGATCTTTGACTTTCGGGCGGCAACCGAAGCCGGTGTACCGTTTATATTTGCGTCGTACGGTTTCGGCGATGTACCCGAGGCAGAAATGAAGGCAGAAAAGTTCCGGGATATTCCGGAGTTGGTTTGATATGAATACACTAAAGTTGCATAGTTGTACGCAACTTAGGTTCTTTTCGGCGGGTATGCACCCGCGGGCAATACGCGAACTTGCTTGAAGGTTATTACTGCTGTATAGCCCGCGTCCAACGTTATCGGTGTGAGAGAGGTTCATTTCGGCGGGTATGCACCCGCGGGCAATACGCGAACTTGCTTGAAGGATATTACTGCTGTATAGCCCGCGTCCAACGTTATCGGTGT
>CADBRK010000142.1 GCA_902797065.1 uncultured Ruminococcus sp. | reverse complement strand
CTATCCCGAGAAAGAATGGGAAATGTTTTTGGAGGAGCTTTGCAACAAGCCTATTTCACAGGCGGCAGCGCTCCAGCGTCACTTTATAGCAAACTCTGCTCTGGTGGAAACAGACAGCATGGGAAGAATACTTATTCCCAAAAACCTCAGAGAGTACGCTTCGCTCGAAAAGGACACAATGTTCCTCGGAGTGGGCAAACGAGGTGAGATCTGGTCTGCGCAGAAGTTGGAGGAGCTTAACAGTTTGCAGACGCAGGAGAGTATAATGGCGGCAATGTCCACAGGGCTTATCTGACGGGAGAGTGACTATGGAATTTGTACATAAGTCGGTTCTTCTTGAAGAAACCATAGCAAGCCTCGACATCAAGCCCGACGGTACTTACGTTGACGGTACTGCGGGCGGCGGAGGACATTCGTACCAAATAGCAAAGCGTCTCACAGACGGAGGACGACTCATAGCGATAGACCAGGATCCCGACGCGATCGAAGCGGCAGGCAAGCGTCTTGCGGAGTTTGACAACGTTACAATAGTGCGTTCAAATTTCAGCAATATCAAAGGTGTGCTGATGTCGCTCGGGATAAGCCGTGTTGACGGAGTGCTGCTCGATATAGGCGTATCTTCCTGGCAGCTTGATAAGCCGGAGAGAGGTTTTTCATATCATTACGACGCGCCGCTCGACATGCGCATGAGCAGAGAAGGCATAAGCGCGTATGATCTGGTAAATCAGTGTGAGCCGTCGGAGCTGATAAGAATACTCACTGCTTACGGAGAAGAAAAGTTCGCAAGGAATATTGTCAGGAATATTATTAATGCTCGTGAGGTCAAGCCGATCAAAACAACGCTTGAACTTGCAGAAATAGTGAGCAGTTCGTACCCTGCAAAAGCCCGTAAGAACGGACATCCCGCAAGAAAAACATTTCAGGCACTGCGAATCGCCGTCAACGGGGAGCTTGACAGACTCAGGGAGGGTCTGGAAAACTCGTTCGACGTACTTGATAAAGACGGCAGACTCGCTGTTATCACTTTTCACTCCCTGGAGGACAGAATAGTAAAAAAAACAATGGCTCAGTGGTGTACGGGGTGTACATGCCCGAAGGATTTCCCTGTTTGTGTTTGCGGGAATAAACCGAGGGCTGAGCTTGTAACAAGAAGACCGGTCGAGCCGGGTGCGGCCGAGCTTGAAGAAAACAACCGTGCAAGGAGTGCACGACTCAGAGTATGTAAGAAACTGTTTTGATTTTGGGGTTAGATACAATTTTGTAACAATTTAGTTATCGTGTACAAAAAGAAAGGAAATATTTCGTTCGATTCGGAATAAAAAACATTTGGAAAAGTTACAACTTTGTAGTATAATATAAGTATAGTATCGGATAGGTGTTCTCTGCGGTTGTATTATTCGGAAGTAAGGTTATGAGGTGTTGTGATGGCTTTAAGCGAAAGGAATACCGCATACGATTTCTCTCTGTTTGAGGAGGAAGAAGTCGTACTGCAGGATTCAGACTCACAAAAGAATAAAGTCTACGACATTCGTACCGAGCGTATGCGCCGTCGAAAGCCGAGGATCAATCCGCTGACAGCAGTGGTCGGTCTTGCTGTTTCCGGGCTGATAATAGTTGCGCTGACGTCGATCATTCACGGACAGGCACAGCTTACCGAGCTGAATCAGCAGATAAGCGACGCACAGGTCGAGCTTACGCAGCTGCAAAGCTATTACACTCAGATGGAGATGAAGGTCGAGAACAAACTCGGACCGTCTGTTGTAGAAGAATATGCGAAGAATGTTCTCGGAATGGAGAAAACACAGAGCTTCCAGAAGGAATTTATAAGCCTTTCGGAAGGAGACAAGGCTGTTGTGGCTTCCGCAGGAAAGAAGAACATTTTCGAGATGATTGCCGACGCAATAAAAAGTGCGTGGAGCGATGTGTGATTCCGGCCTGCAATACATAATTTGTAACAGTGCGGTATATATATTAAACAGGAACAGCGGCGCAGGATTTTGAAACGCCGCCGGAAAAGAGGGGTGGGGCTGTACTGCTCCACCCTATATTTCAATATGAAAGGAGCAGCCGAATGGATAAAGTATTGTCGGGCATAAGCAGACGTGCGACATTTCTGCTGGTGCTGATATTGTTGTGCGGATTTGGCTCTGCTGCCTGCAGATTATTTTATCTGCATATGATAATGGGTCGGGAGCTTTCCGAAAAAGCCGTCGATCAGCAGCTCAGCGATACAACGGTATCCGCAAAGCGAGGCACGATCTATGACAGAAACGGAAATGTCCTTGCGAGCAGCGCAAGCGTATGGAAGGTCATACTTGCGCCTGCGTATTTCGAGAACGATAATCAGCGCCATTATGTTGCGCAGGGATTATCCGAAATACTCGGACTTGACGAGAACGACATTTTCGAGCTTGCATCAAGATCCGAATCTTATTATCAGACGGTAAAGAGAAAGGTCGAAAGCGACGAGCGAGACAAGGTGCTTGATTTTATCGACAAGCTCAGCGATAAGTACGAGAGACTCACCAATGTAATTGTTCTGGAGGAGGATTTCAAGCGGTACTATCCCTATAACGACTTTGCCGCAGCCGTACTCGGATTTACCGGGTCGGACGGACAGGGGCTTGCGGGCATAGAATACGAGTACGACTCTTATCTTACAGGCGTTCCGGGAAGAATAGTAACGGAAAACAACGGCTGGGGAACCACTATGCCGTTTGAATATCAGCAGAAGGAGGACCCGCAGGACGGCAACTCTCTTGTGCTCACTATAGACGAGACAGTGCAGCATTTCATGGAAAAATACCTGAAGCAGGGCATTGTTGATTATAAGGTTGCCGAAGGCGCCGTTGCAATATGCATGGACGTAAAGAAAGGCGAGATACTCGGCATGGCTGTCGAAAACAGTTTTGACCCGAACGAACCGTATGTTCTTGCGAGTGAGGACGCTCAGAAAGAGGTAGATAAGCTCACCGGAACGGAAAGAGAAGAACGACTCAACGAGCTTCTTGCAAAGCAGTGGAGAAACAAAGCGATCTCCGACAGCTATTACCCCGGTTCGGTTTATAAGGTAATAACTGCGTCTGCTGTGCTCGAGGAGAATGCGGCTAACCTGAACAGCACGTTCTATTGTACGGGATCGTATGTTCCGTATGAGGGCGAAAACCCTATCGGCTGTCATAATCTTGACGGTCACGGCTCTCAGACCTTCGGAGAAGCACTCTGCAATTCCTGCAACCCTGCATTTATGATGATGGGCAAGTCGCTCGGCATGGAGAAATACTGGGAATACTTCCAGTCGTTCGGGTTTAATTCGAGAACCGGTATCGACTTACCCGGCGAGGGTACGGGAATATTCTTCAGCGAACCCTGGGGACCCGTCGATCTGGCGATCGGGTCGTTCGGTCAGGGTATTTCGGTCACTCCGATAGAAATGGTAACGGCGGT
>CADBRK010000141.1 GCA_902797065.1 uncultured Ruminococcus sp. | reverse complement strand
CTTTAATCTTAAGTTTACGGCATTACCCGAAAGGGGAGCTGTCAGCTATGCTGACTGAGGGAGAGTAAAAAGATAGGACGCGAAAGCAGGTTTAACTTCTTTTTTGACTTTTTGCACGGTCTGATTGTTTAGTTGATAATAATTTTACTCATTAAAAATCTGTGTCATACACTGTCCGCCGTCTTGCTTTACCGAACTTCCTTGTGCTATAATAAAACAAAAAGGAGGAGTGCAAATGGCAAAGCTAAAAAGAAAATATTCAAGACCGATCGCCTTTATCCTGCTGCTGATCTTATCGGCGGCGATATTCTCGGGGTGCGATATTCTCAATGAGATCGACGCAGCGGTAAGCGATATTGCCGCCGCTTCCGTGATCGAACAGCAGACGGATTCCGATACGGCAGAGAGTGTACAGCCGGACGAAACTTCGGAGATCGAGTCGGAGTCGGATTATCCGGAAACTGTGTACTATACATTCCGCAGCGAAAAGTACCTTAAAGAACATTTCGAGAAGCATAATTCGGATTTCGGATATGCCAACGAGCAGGAGTACCTCGACGGCGCAAACCGTGTTATCAATGACAAAAACGCCCTCCACAAAACAGAAGCGGAGGACGGCGACGATGTGTATTATCTCGAAAACACAAACGAGTTCGTGATCGTGTCTACCGACGGATATATCAGGACATACTTCAAGCCGTCGCGTGGAATAGAGTATTACAACAAACAATAACAGCAAAAATACCGTGAGAATATTGCGGTATTTTTTTTTGACCTCCGAATAATTCCGTATTTCGGGACGATACTATTATCGGAGGTGCTTAGCATGGATAAAAAATTTTTTGATGAATATTTCAGCAACGATGAGGACTGCGACGAGGACGAGGCAATAAAGGATAAAGGCGAGGGTCAGGGCAAGACCTTTACAAAGGGCTTTCTGACGGCTCTGGCGATCTGCCTTACGGCGATAGGCGCGTCTGTGTGGACTACCGTAAAGAATGTAAACTCATACTTAAACCCACAGATCACCGTTACTCAGACGGACGGCAGCGACACCGACAACGACGTATCCTTTGTCGTTGACGACGCCCCTGTAAACGCAAACGTAAGCGGAGTAAAGAAAGACAGCGAAAGCTCCGGTTATCTCAACGACAAGGTCGTGTTCACGTTCGAGCCGATCAACCACGGCGAGATAATCAATCAATACAGCGAGACGCCTGTTTTTAACGCTACTCTCAACGATTACCGCGCCCATACCGGTATAGATTATCAGGCAGATGTTGACGATAAGGTGCGGGCTATGTCGGGCGGTGTGGTGACTAATATCTACTACGACGAGATGTACGGAAATACGGTCGTTGTGAAGCATTCCGATGCGGTGGAGTCATACTACTGCGGACTTGCAAAAACGGCTCTTGTGCAGAAGGGCGAGGTCATAGAAGCGGGCACATTTGTAGGTACTGTCTACGCGATACCCTGCGAGACAGCAGGCAAGGCTCATGTTCATGTCGGAGTAAAAGAGAACGGCAAATGGACAGACCCGCAAAGGTTCATGAAGAACAGCGATAAGGATTAATTGCTTTGTTGACAATCAAAATCGAAACTTGCGGCTAAATGTATTAATGAGAAAAATGAAAAAAGCTGTTTTGCAATAAGCTCCGCCCATAAATCCAAATCCCCTTAGCACTGTAAATTATTTTGGAATCATGGAAGAAACCCGCATAGAATCGGTACTTTTTACATGAATCCAAAATAAAATATTGTTCTTGGGAAGCTTTGGAATCATGTGATTTAACCCCACGGGCATTAGAGCAGGCAGCGTGAGTATGTCATGAAAAAAACAGAGGAACAAGCGTGATGTTTGTTCCTCGTTCTTGTGTTTATCTGATTTTGCTTCCTGCGGGAATGTCGTCCGCAAAGATGACCTTGACGTCACCGTCCGGGCAGTCTGCCGCAAGTATCATTCCCTGACTCTCTACGCCGCAGAGCTTTGCTGGCTTGAGGTTCGACACGATTATAACAGTATGACCGATAAGATCGTCGGGTGCGTAGAACTGCGCTATTCCCGAAGCAACGGTGCGCTCGCCCTGACCGTCATTGAGAGTAAGCTTTAACAGCTTCTTCGACTTCTTTACGGGTTCGCAGGCTTTTATTTTAGCCGTTCTCAGCTCCACCTTGGCGAAGTCGTCTATGCCGATAAGAGCAACATTCTCGGGCTTTTCGGCTGCCTTAGCCTGATTTTCAAGCTGCGCCTTTGCCTTTTCGGCATTCTTCCGGATTATAGCGTTAAGCTCGTCGATCTCCTTCTGAACGTCGATCCTCGGGAAGACAGCCTCTCCCTTCTTGACCGTAACATTCTGCGGAAGTACTCCGAACTTGTCTGCGTTGCCGTATGTTACGTCGTTCCCGACTGCGCCGATCTGTTCCCATATCTTGGGCATGGTCGTCGGCATAAACGCGGAAAGCAGAGTCGATATTATTCTTATTGTGTCGAGAAGATTGTAGAGTACCGTCGCAAGACGTGCGTTGTTTGCGCTGTCTTTGCCGAGTACCCACGGGGTAGTCTCGTCTATATACTTGTTTGCCCTTGAAACAACGTTGAATATCTCGGCAAGCGCGTTGTTCAGCTGAGTGTTGTCGATGTATTCGTCGACTTTGTCACGGAGCGCAGCTGCCGTATTGATAAGATCGTCGTCAAACTCGCCGGGACATCTCTCTGTCGGGAGAGTACCGCCGAAGTACTTCTCAACCATCGCCGTGGTACGCGACACGAGATTGCCCAGACCGTTTGCAAGGTCGGAGTTGATCCTGTTTATCATGATCTCGTTGGAGAATGAACTGTCCGAACCGAGAGCCATTTCTCTGAGAATGTGATAGCGTATAGCGTCGGGCGAATATCTGTCGCCGAGTACGAACGGATCGACAACATTGCCGAGAGATTTGCTCATCTTTTCTCCGTTGAAGGTGATCCAGCCGTGAACGGCAAGGTGCTTCGGCAGAGGCAGCTCGAGAGCCATCAGTATTGCAGGCCAGATGATAGCGTGGAATCTCATGATGTCCTTTGCAACCATGTGAACGTCTGCCGGCCAGTATTTGTCGTAATCGCCGTATGCGCTGTTATCGTAGCCGAGAGCCGTGATATAGTTTGAGAGAGCGTCTACCCATACATACACAACGTGCTTCTCGTCGAACGGAACGGGTATGCCCCACTTGAATGATGTACGCGATACGCAGAGGTCTTCAAGACCCGGCTTGATAAAGTTATTTACAAGCTCGGTCGCACGTGTTTTCGGGCGGAGATAATCCGTCTCGGTGAGGAGCTTTTCTATCCTGTCTGCAAAGGGAGCCATTTTGAAGAAGTACGCTTCCTCCTTTGCGTCGATAACGTCTCTGCCGCACTCGGGGCATTTGCCGTCTTTAAGCTGGCTGTTGGTCCAGAAACTCTCGCACGGCGTGCAGTATTTGCCTTTATATTCGCCCTTGTAGATGTAGCCCTTGTCATAGAGAGCCTTAAATATTTTCTGTACCGACTCCACATGATAATCGTCGGTCGTTCTGATGTATCTGTCGTAATCTATGTTCATGTACTCCCAGAGTTTTTTGAATATCGCTACGATCTCGTCGACGTACTGCTTCGGAGTAATGCCCTTTTCCGCTGCCTTCTGTTCGATCTTCAGACCGTGCTCGTCTGTACCCGTAAGGAACATTACGTCATAGCCCTGCATACGCTTGTATCTTGCGATGGAGTCGCATGCTACCGTGGTGTAGCAATGACCGATATGCGGATTACCCGAGGGGTAATATATCGGCGTGGTTATATAAAACTTTCCTTTGTTCATAATTGATTGCCTCCTGAACATTTATGTAATACTATTGACGCTCACGGCGTAAATAATAAAAGACTTACTTTCCGTCTCCGATGTAGAACAGCGCGAGCGTTCCCGGACCTGTATGTGCGCCGATAACGGGGCCTATATCCGAGATCACAAAATTGGTGATGCCGAAATTCTTGGTAATGGAGCGTGCAAGAAGATTTGCGTCCTCAAGGCAGTCGGCGTTGCTGATGAAAATTATATCGTTATGGTCGGGGTAATAGAATTGTTCCATCTGCTCGACAAGCTTGGCGATGGCGAGCTTTTTGCCGCGAGCATTGCATGCAGGCACAAGCTTACCCTCGGGGCTTACCTTCATAACGGGCTTGATGTTAAGCAGAGAGCCGACAACGGCTTTTGTCGCGGAGATTCGTCCGCCCTTTTTCAGGTGATAG
>CADBRK010000140.1 GCA_902797065.1 uncultured Ruminococcus sp. | reverse complement strand
TGGAAGAGGGCGACGTCAAGCTTGAATATAGCGTAGACGGCAGCGGTGAAAAAGCGTACTGGTATAATCTATACAATAACAGAGGTCAGCTTTGGTATAGCATATACGCAACAGGCGAGATACCGCTTAACGAGCTTGTCGTGAAGAACGATGACGGCGAGGATTTTCACTACATCAGGGAGACGGAGAATGCAGCCTCGGACAACAAAATCACCGATGGCAGTGAGTTCTTTACAGTGACCGAACCCGTTCAAACGAGCATCAGCGTTGCTTCTCTTGACGGCGCTTGGAACTGTACCACAAGCGATGCGTCACTATGGTTCACAAAAGGTGACGACATCTATAGCGGTACATGGCATGATAATATGGAAGAGGGCGTCGTTAAGCTTGAATACAGTGTAAACGGCAGCGGCGAAAAAACATACTGGTATAATCTTTACAATAACAGAGGTCAGCTTTGGTACAGCATTTATGCCACGGGCGAGATACCGTTTGACGAGCTTGTCGTGAAGAACGATGATGGCGAGGATTTTCACTATATTCGACAGGATCAATAATTTGGGGGAGACATTATGAATCTTACTTACGAGAAAAAAGAAGGAATGACATTTATCGGTTATCACACGGAGATAAAACCCGATGAAGGCTATATCAAATGCCCGGAATTCTGGGAAAAGGAATTCAATGAGAAATACGCACGGCTTTGGCAGACAATGAAACCGGAAACTCTGGTTGAAAAAGCAATTCTCACCAATGGGATAGGAATGTTCGCTATCTGCACGGAATCAGAGAACGGCTTTGAATACTGGATCGCAGGGCTTTATCAGGGCGGCGATATTCCCGAAGGCTTGGAGCTGTATTCATTTCCGGAAAGCAGATGGGCTGTTTTTACGACGAAGGGTGCCTGCCCTGAATCCTTGCAGACATTGAACACCTACGTCTGGCAGGAATGGTTCCCGAACGAAGGGCAAAAATATTCCGCAAACGGAATGGCAACGCTTGAGGTGTATTCCTCCGGTGATCCGCAGTCGCCGGATTATGAATGCGGAATCTGGGTTCCGGTAAAGAATGACTGAGCGGGGAGTAGAAGATGAAAATACATCAACTGAAAATCGACTTTAATGTAACGGAAAACATCAAGCGTTTTGTGTATGCCTATATCATCGAAGCGGGGCACTGCTATCTCGTCGATTCGGGCGTTTTCGGCTGCGAAAAGCAGATCATAGGTTATCTTGAAAGCATAGGGCGAAAGCCATCGGATATCAAAGGCTTGTTCCTTACGCACTCTCACCCCGATCATATCGGCACTGCCGCCTGGTGGCAGGAGAATACCGATTGCAAAATTTACGCAAGTGAAAGCGAAAAGTGCTGGATAGAGGATATTGATTTGCAGTTTACCGAGCGCCCGATCCCGAATTTTTACCGTTTAGCGGGCAGGTCCTCGCGGGTAGATGTTATCCTGAAAAACGGAGATACCGTTGAATTGGAGCCGGCTTTGCAAGTCAAGACGATCGGAACAGCCGGACATTCCGCCGGGCATTTGTCATATCTGTTGAATGATGCACTGTTCATTGGCGACGCTGTCCCCGTAAAGGGCGATATCCCGATTTTTATTGACGAAGCGGCAACACGAAACACCCTGAAAACTATCGAACAGATACCGAATGTAAAAACCTATTATCCTGCGTGGGATAAGACCTACGACTATGAAATGATGAAAACCAAGCTGCTTGAAGCGGAAGAGCTGACAGATCATCTGAAAGCCGCCGTTATACGCTGTGACAAAGGCGATGATACTGCGGGCTTGGTAAAAAGCGTATGCGATTATCTGAAAATGCCAATGCTTAAACAAAACCCGCTGTTCGCAATGACGATCGCCTGTTTGGGGGAAGGAGCAAAAGTATGAGCTGTTACTTTTTGATAGACACATATATAGACGACAAACGCGGCAGAGGGCAGTATGACGATTATATTTCAAAGGTCAAGCCCATTGTGGAGAGCTTCGGCGGCGAGTATATTTTAAGGTCGGAAAACGTGACCGCGCTCAGTGAATCAAGAAAGCCGCAGCGCGTTATCGTCATTCGCTTTCCGAACCGTGAAAGCCTGAACGCCTGTTTTTCGTCGGAGGAATACAAAGCAATCGAGTACGAGAGAGCGGAAAGCGTAGACGCGAGAGCGGTCATCGCAGAAGGGATTTAAAAAAATGCGTAAGACTTGGAGAGAATGATGAAACTAAAAAACACACTTATTGTTGTCAAGGATATCGTGAAAGCCGCACAGTTTTATCATGACCTGTTCGGCCTTGAAATGATCCGGGATAACGACGGCAATATGATCCTGACAGACGGTCTTGTGCTTCAGGAAGAAAAGTATTGGAAAGTATTTTTGAAAAGAGATGTTATTCCGCAAAGCAATTCC
>CADBRK010000139.1 GCA_902797065.1 uncultured Ruminococcus sp. | reverse complement strand
GCAAAGAAAATCGCATTCTGATAATTATTTTAAAACACAGCTTAAAAGACCATTCACACCAAATTGCGAATGGTCTTTTTTTGTTTTTCTTATGCCCGAGAAAAAGTCTTTTCTTCCTTCTTTATCGTACCATAGAGAAGTATTACCGAAACAGCCATCATGATAAATTCCGTCACGGGCTGCGCCCAGATCATGCCGCCGAAGCCGAAAACATTATTCAGCAGAAGCAGCAGCGGGATATACAATATCATTTGCCGCACAAGGGTGATCACAAAAGCATACTGCGGTTTGCCCATAGCCTGAAAAGACATTCTGCTCATCGAGACAGCGCTCACAAACGGCAGTATCAGCATTATCGTTCTCAGAACTCTGCTGCCTATCTCAATGACCTCTGCTGTCTGTGTGAATATCCCTATCAGATACGGCGCACCGATCCCGTAAACTGCCATCACGAACAGCTCTGTTCCGCCGCAGACGGCAAGCCCTGCCCACAGGACGCTTATCATGCGCTTATAGTTCTTTGCGCCGTAATTATACCCCATGATCGGCTGTGTTCCCGAGGCAAAGCCCTGATAGATATAGTTACCGAGCGACATTATCTTCTGCGCGATACCCATTGCCGCAACGGTAAGCGCCCCGTACGATACCGCAAGGTTGTTGTTGACTACATATGCCGCCGACGTGAGCAGAGTTTCAAGCGAGGCGGGAACGCCGACCCAGAATATCTCTTTGAGTATTTCTTTTGTCGGGAGAATATATTTTATATCCGGTTTAAGCAGAGTTTTGCCCCCGATATAAAACCAAAGTGATACTGCCATACTGACCGCATTGCCGAGTATCGTGGCAATTGCTGCGCCCTTTATCTGCATATTGAGGATAAATATAAACAGCGGATCAAAAACAATATTTACAATCGTCCCTGCTATCATACCCGCTATCGAATACTTCACCGAACCCTCGCTTCGCAGAAGCTGCCCGAAAGTGTAGCTGCCCATCGTAAAAATACTGCCCGAGAGTACAATAAAGACGTACTGCTTTGTGTATTCAAAGGTATCGCTGTCCGCGCCGAGCGCCGTCACGATATGAGGCAGGAATAATAATCCCGCTGCCGTCACGATAACGCTGTTTATCACCGTAAGCAGGAATGCCGAGGTCAGCGTATAACAGGCTTTGGGATTATCGCCTGCGCCGAGACTTCTCGCAATAAGGGAAGAAGCGCCCGTGCCTATCATGTTTGAGATCGCTATGGTTACCATCATTACGGGGTAAGCAAGGTTTACGGCTGCAAGCTGATAATCGTTATGTGTCCTGCCGATAAAATACGTATCGACAAGATTATACAGCACCATGACAAACATTCCTGCGATAAGCGGAATGCCGAGACTTACGACTGCTTTTGCGGGTTTCTCTTTTGCAAGTATATATATTCGTTTATCTTCTTTTTCTAAAGCTTGCATAGACATCACCTTTTACCCGGATAGAATTTCTTTGCCGTTATGCTGTCAACAGAGAGAAACAGGGGCGATCCATGCCCCTGTACCAAGTAATTATGTATTTTCTTATCTCTCATACATACTCCAGCTTAACTACGACGGAAGAAAACTGCTCAAGAATTATCAGCGATACGTTTTCGTCGTTGATCTTATAGTCTGTATCAAGCTGTTCGTTGGCTTCCATAATGTAATCGAACATATAATAAGGATCTCCGTTGAACATAACCTTCATCGTTTCGTTAAAGTCCATAGACTTATCAAATCTGACGGTAAACTCCGTGTCCTTGTTTTCCGCAGCTTTTACAAGATCGGTCACCATAGTATCACGGCATTCTTCAAAATCATAAATATATGTCGATTCCACAATGAAATAATTCGCACTGTCGGAGCTGCACTCGGGCAGCCACAAGTTATATATACCGTCCTCCGATACATCGGTATCCTCATAGAGCGGAGAGATAACGTGATCGTGCCTGACAGTTGAATCATCCAGATTGAAATAATGATAATATGCGTTGTCGTTATCGTCCCATGTGGCGTCAAGATGATACCAGTTGCCGTCAATATTTACTATGTTCCACATATGCGGACTGTTCTCGCCGTAGCCGTTTACATAGTAACACTCTATACCTACTTTGTTGAGCAGCAGTTCCATTGTGTGAGAATACCCCTCGCAGACTGCGCTTCCGTTGATAAGAGTACCGTATACGGTGAACTCCTCCCAGCCGTCCTCGGCCTCTTTTATGCCCGCCGCATAAGTACAGCCCGACAGCACCGTATCGTGTAAATACTTTTCGAGATGGTACTCGTTAAGACCTTCGGGGATATTTGTCATCAGTGTATTTACCGCATCGGTAAGCTTTGCGATACGCTTTTTGCACTCTTCTCCGCTGACAAACGAATACAGCTGCACTACGAACTGATTTCCCGCAGCACCGTATGTATATCTGTTGGCTATCCAGAACACCTCCGGGTGATCCATAGTAAAAGCTTTGATGCACTTTTCGAGGTCTGTCTCGGTAAAGCTCGTATCTTTGATATTGACTTTTCCGACAGAGTAAAGTCCGTACTCGTTTTCTTCCTCTGCGATCCTGTATACGGCTGTACACATATCGTTATAGCAGTCCTTCTGTGACTGCGTATCAAGACTGTCATAACCATATGATGCTGCTTTTGCGGTATAGTACGGCGAATCCGCAGCAGTCTGTGCCGTTACCTCGGTGTAGCCGCTGTCATCGTCAAATTTTACGCTTTCAAACAGCTGCCCCTGCGCGTCCTGAAGCATATCGTTGATAAAGCAGCCGCTGAAACTGCAAAACACCGACACGGCAAGACAAAAAGATGCAGCTTTATATTTTATACTCTTCATAAATTACCTCGTAAATGAATTGTGTTTATTTAGTTTATTAATATATGATTATATTTTACACAATACGACTTGTATATGTCAATAGGAAAAAGCTATCACTTGTTTATCTCGCGCAAAAAAATATTTCCGTATTTTTCAAGCTTTGTTCCG